>CAYVSF010000036.1:0-12629 GCA_964453775.1 uncultured Bacteroidales bacterium | reverse complement strand
GGGTTTTATCAAGCTTCCGCACACCCGATTCGCGGGTATAATTCTCCACAAGATATTCAATGGCCTTTTTATTTAATTTCACATCCCCTTCTCTCATGCCGTGTGCTTTCAGTTGCTTTGGAATGAGGTGCCTACGCGCAATTTCCACTTTTTCTTCTACAATATAACCGCTAACATCAATCATTTCCAGGCGATCACGCAGTGCAGGACTAATGGTTTCGAGTGTATTGGCTGTAGCTACGAACATCACATTGGACAGATCGTACTCCAGTTCCAGATAGTTATCGTGGAAACTGTTATTCTGTTCGGGATCCAACACTTCCAACAGAGCCGATGCCGGATCGCCATGAAAATCCTTCCCCACCTTGTCCAGTTCGTCCAGTACAAATACCGGGTTCGAACTTTTTGCTTTTTTGATATTTTGCAAGATACGTCCGGGCATAGCGCCAATATAGGTTTTCCGGTGTCCTCTGATTTCCGCCTCATCATGCAAACCTCCCAGCGACATACGTATATACTTACGACCCAGGGCTCGTGCTATCGATTTCCCCAGCGAGGTTTTTCCTACGCCCGGAGGTCCGTACAGGCATAAGATAGGTGATTTCAAATCGCCTTTAAGTTTAAGCACAGCAAGGTATTCAAGAATACGCTCCTTTACCTTTTCCAGCCCAAAGTGATCTTCATCGAGGATACGCTCGGCCCGTTTGAGATCAAAATTGTCCTTTGTAAATTCGCCCCAGGGCAAATCCAACATGGTTTGTAAATAATTTAGCTGCACCGAATACTCACCGGCTGCTGGATTCAGGCGTTGTAGCTTATCCAGTTCCTTGTGGAAAACCTCATTCACCTCTTTCGACCACTTTTTCCTGGCAGCTTTCTCTTTCAGCTCTTTGAATTCCTGATCCATGGGCGAACCTCCCAGCTCATCCTGAATGGTCTTCATTTGCTGGTTGAGTAGATACTCTCTTTGTTGCTTGTCCAGATCAGATTTTACCTTCTTCTGGATATCATTCTTTAATTCCAGCATCTGGATCTCTTTGGCCAGGTTTTCGAGCAGGATTGTACCGCGTTCTTTCATATCATTAAGTTCCAGCAACTGCTGTTTCTTTACATGATCAAAGTCGCTGTTGGAACAGATAAAATTCACCAGGAAACGCGGATTCTCAATATTTTTCACAGCAAAAGAGGCCTCAGGCGGAATGTTACTGGATAGTTTGATAATGCGCAAAGACAAATCCTTAAGGGATCCCACTATTGCTTCAAACTCGCTCTTTGAACCTCTGATTTCCTCCTCTTCCAGTACTGTATTTCTTGCTTTAATGTAAGGGTGTTCGGTAGTAATAGCTTCTATTTTATACCTTCTCTTTCCCTGAATAATAACAGAAGTACTTCCATCCGGCATTTCCAGGATCTTCAATATCTGTCCCACAGTTCCGATTTCAAACAAATCGGAAGTTTCCGGATCTTCAACATCCGGGTCCTTCTGGGCAACAGTTCCAAGGATTTTATCTCCGCGGTAAACCTCCTTTATCAATTGTACTGATTTTTCCCTGCCCACGGTAATGGGTAGAATCACTCCAGGAAAAAGTACGGTATTTCTCAAAGGAAGTATTGGCAATTCATCAGGTACCTCATGGCTCTCTAGTATTTCATCATTATCATCGGATATCAATGGAATAAATTCACCTTCTTTATCACCCTCAGTTCCAAAAACAAAGCTTGAAAGCTTGTTTCTATGTTTGTTCTTATCACTCATATTTTCTTTTCTTTGCAAATTAATGACAATATGTCACAAGCCCATCCGTTTTGAATGGGGTCCTATATATGTCAATCCCTGTGCCAAAATTTAAGTGTACAAGAGATTGTGCATTATGATCAAAAATAAATCGATCTGAAGAAAAAACAATTCCTAATAATGGCTACGGAATTTTTGTGTGCGCTGAAATGCTTCATCGAGAATATCCTGGTCGGCTTGCGTGAATTCCAGCGATCTTCGCTGCATTACAATACTGGCCACTTCAGAGGCTTTTTTCAAACTATAGACTTCAAAGCCATGAGCACCTCCCCAACTAAATGAAGGGACAAAATTACGCGGGAAGCCTTCGCCAAAGATATTGGCACTTACACCGATTACAGTACCCGTATTAAACATGGTATTAATGGCGCATTTTGAGTGGTCACCCATAATCAATCCGCAAAATTGCAATCCAGTTTTTATGAAGTGTTCGGTCGCATAATCCCACAATCTAACCTGGGCGTAGTTGTTTTTAAGGTTGGAATTATTCGTATCTGCCCCAAGGTTGCACCATTCACCAATGACAGCATTGCCCAGAAAGCCATCGTGAGCTTTATTACTGTATCCCTGGAAAACAACATTATTCAATTCGCCTCCCACCTTAACGTGGGGGCCCAGGGTGGTTGGCCCGTAGATTTTTGCAGCAAGCTTGGTTACAGCATGATCACAGGCAGCAAAAGGTCCCCGGATTATTGTTCCCTCCATAAGCTCGCAATCCTTCCCTATATAGACAGGCCCGCCTGTGGCGTTTATTGTTACAAACTCTGCTTTTACGCCTTCTTCAAAGAAGATATTTTCGGGGTTCACAATGTTGTTGGTAGCGCTAACGGGCTGACTCCTCCTATCATGAGTGAGGAGATAAAAATCCCGTTGAATCGCTTCTCCATTATTTGAAAACAAATCCCAGGGTCGATTAATAATGACTATTTCTTCTGTATAAGGAAACGGTTTAAAATCTATTCCAGATTCTCCCAGGAATTTTTTTGTTTCCTCTGCACCTGCTCTTGCTGCTAAAATGTCAGCATCCTTTGTAATGGACTCTCCAACCTTCAACTGATGCAACTTCTCTATAAACTGATCATCCGGCAGAACTGAGCTGTTTATCAAAATATTATCATCTGCAATCTTTAAAGGATACTTTGTTTGCAGATAATCACTGGTGGAATAAGAACAACTCGTGTTTAGAATTTTATTCCACTTTTCAGCGATTTTCAAAATTCCAATACGTAATTCAGCTATTGGACGGGTAAATGTTAATGGTAGTAATTGTTCCCAACGATGATCGTCAAAAAGTATACAATTCATTGTGCCAGTAGTTTGATTTGCATAAAACAGATTTTAAAAAAATCAGAAAATAATTTTTCTGGTTTTACTCTTGTTTCCTGACAAATTTACACAAAAAAAGCTCCGGAAAACCGGAGCTTCAATATTTTTGTACCTGGTAATATTTATTTCTCTTCTTTCTTCTTGTCAAAGTGCTTCTTGTACTTGTTCATATACTTATCAACACGTCCTGCAGTATCAACAAGCTTCATCTTACCAGTATAAAAAGGATGTGAAGTATTTGAAATTTCAACCTTAATCAATGGATACTCATTTCCGTCTTCCATCTTAATGCTTTCCTTACTTGGTGCTGTCGAGCGGGTAATAAAGGTACTCCCATTTGACATATCTTTAAATACCACCAGTCGATAATTCTTCGGATGTATGTCCTTTTTCATTTTCTACTCCTTTATGTTTGCTGTACTATTTTGCTTTTACTATTTAATGGCTTGCAAAAGTAGGTATAGAATTTTAAAATTCAAAATATTATCTCAGAAAATAAAACAAACCTTTCTGCTTTAGAGCTCAAACAATTGTTGCAAATTAAAAGAATCCTGTGCCTGGAATGTTTTATGAAGGTATTCATTCTTACGATTGATATACTCATAGTCCTGCTCCCAAGTCTTATAGTTTTGAACAATCTCCTTAACTGCATCTACAATATAGAGAATTTCATCATTTCGTGTCGTTGGGTGAATAGACCAGCGTATCCATCCTGGCTTCATAGACAAATCGCCATGATTAATTAATTCCGTTATCTTATGTGAGTCCTGATAACTTACATTTAATAAATAATGTCCATATGTACCGGCACAGGCGCAACCACCACGCATTTGAATGCCATAACGATCGCTAAGTAATTTAACCATGAGATTATAATGAATTTCAGGATGATAGAAAGACAATGCTCCTATTCGGTCCCGGACATTATCTGCAAGAATTTTGATTCCGTCAATTTTCAGCAAACCATCGAAAGCAAGATTAATGAGTTCATGCTCTCTTTGCTCCATCATAAATGGGTCCATTTTCTCCTTTAGCTCGAACGAAAGTGCCGAACGAATAGCCTGCAGAAAGCCAGGAGTGCCTCCATCTTCACGGGCCTCGATATCATCAATAAATTTATATTCTCCCCATCGATTTGTCCAGTCAACAGTTCCTCCTCCTGGATTATCAGGGATTTCATTCTTATAGAGTGATTTATCAAAAATTAGTATCCCTGAACTCCCCGGGCCTCCAAGAAATTTATGAGGTGAGAAGAATATCGCATCCAACTTTTTCATTGGATCTTCGGGGTGCATGTCAATTTTAACATATGGCGCTGATGCTGCAAAGTCTATAAATGCGAGCCCTCCATGCTCATGCATGATTTTAGCCAGTTCGAAATAATCGGGCATAACACCTGTAACATTCGAGGCTGCAGTAAAAGATCCTATTTTAAACTTTCGGTTTTCATATTTTTTTAACTCTTTCCGCAACAAATCCGGATCCACTAACATGTTCTCATCGGGCTCCAATATCACCACATCAGCAATAGTGGCATACCAGGAGGTGTGATTGGAATGATGCTCCATATGGGTTAAAAAGACCACAGGCTTCTCGGCTTCTTTCAGACATTTGTTTTTGAGAAGCATTCCACAGCCCTTCAATCCCAAAATACGTTGCAATTTATTAATCACGGCAGTCATCCCAAATCCGGACTGTACCATCACATCATCTGGTCCGGCATTCACAAACTCTTTAATGCGTTTCTGTGCCTCATGATAACTGTGTGTCATTCGTGTTCCGGTTTCGCTGGTTTCTGTGTGGGTGTTTGCCACGAAGGGGCCAAAGTCATTTAAGATTTTTTCTTCAATCGGCCGGTAAAGTCTGCCACTTGCTATCCAATCGGCATATACAATTTCTTTCTGTCCATATGGACTTTGATATTTCGTATCAATTCCGACAATATTATTTCTAAACTGCTCAAAATGTTTTTCAAGGTTTGCCATATCACTTATTTTTTTATACCCCGCTCGCAAAAATACGATTTTCATAATAATAAATACTAACAAATATCATGATTTCAAGATACTTCGATATGTATATAGTTGTGCAATAGAGAAGCTCCAAGATCAAAGGACAACCGGGTTCAATAAAAAAAGCTGCCAAATGAGGCAGCTTTTATATGCTATATTTTTACAATTAATTTCTGCTGGCCAGCTTTGAAAGCAAACGTAAAAATTCGATATAAAGCCACACCAGGGTAAGAATTAATCCAAATGCAGCATACCATTCCATATATTTGGGCAAGCCTGCGTGCGATCCCTTGTCGATAAAATCAAAATCCAACACCAGGTTTAACGCTGCAATAACAATGACAACCAGACTAATTCCGATTCCTACCATCCCATTACTATGCAACAAAAAGGAACTCACGCCAAACATCGACATGATAAAAGAAAGTAAATAAACAAGAGCAACAGCTCCTGTAGCCGCTACTACTCCGGCTCGAAATTTTTGCGTAACCTTAATAAAGCCTGTTTTATATCCAAATAAAAGCACAAACAGGGTTCCAAAAGTAAGGGCAACAGCCTGCATTACGATTCCCGGATAATTGGCTTCAAAAATAGCGGAAATACCGCCCAAAAAAAGTCCCTCAAGAAAAGCATACAATGGTGCAGTAATATATGACCAGCTTCGTTTAAAAATGGTTACCAGCGCCATGATAAATCCTCCAATACCACCTGCAGCCATCCAACCTGTTACAGCAGCTCCCCCTCCAGCCTCTATGCCTCCGGCATTATAAAACATTCTCCAGGTATAAACTGCTCCTAATATAACAAGCAGCAACATCACGAAACTTTTATTTATCGTTCCGGAAAGGGTCATCGTTTGTGTTTCACTTACATCATATTTACGCGTGTTAAATATCTCTTTGGTAAGTGCGGGGTTTGAACTTCTTCCTATCATAATCTTATTTTTTCTAATAATTATATCCTACCACTAGCGAAAATAATACCAAATTGGATACAACTGTCAAATTGCCTGTACAATTAACATTTTTTTGAAATCATCCTCCAATAATAAACACCCTGTGGTCAATCAGGATAAACAAAATCAATAAAACAGTCGAATAAAATACGTACCATTTAATTGGAATGTACCGTCCTGGGTGAATTCCCAATTTTACATAATTGTAAATAACAAGCACCAGTTTCGAAAGAAAATAAGCCAGGATGGTGGCCACAGCTACACCGGTTACTCCATAAATCTGGACAAACCAAAGACTAAGTCCCAAATTGAGGAAAAACTCCACAATGGAAACCCTGAATAAGGTTCGGGTCTTTTTCATCCCATTAAGAATGGTGTGCGGGAAAAGAATTCTGCTAAAAATAGCCAACAGGTAAACCACAAATACATCGGCACTTCTTGTAAACTCGGGGCTAAAGATGAAACTGTAAAATGGCTTGGCAAATAACAATAAAAGAATCGATAACGGATACATATAATGCATAATTCGCAGTGATCGTTTCTTTATTTCCACCAGGCTGCGCTGAATCTTATCTTTTTTGGAGAACTCTGTTAACATGGCCTGTCCCAGTCCATTTGTAAGCATTAGCAGGAAGGGCATTTCCTTTGCCCCATACCTGAAAATTGCAAATTCTTTAGCCGAAAAATGAGATGAAACCATGATTCCATCAATGTACTGAGCCGAACTGCTTACAAAAACGGTTACAAAAAGAGGTGCTGCAAGCTTAAGATGTTCTTTCATAAAAGGAATACTAATCTTAAACTCGGCATAATTGTAAAGTAAACTGAACAACCACAAGTTACGAAGTGCCGATATGCCAACAAGCCCCCAAAGTGCCCAGACAATGTCATATCCAAGTAAAACCGGAATCAGTACGGCTGCCAGTTGTATGGTATAGGTTATATAAGCATAGCTGAGTGTATTCCCCGATTGATTTCTTACCATATAGATATATTCAACCATACAGGCAGGACTGCTTAAGAATAAATAAAATAAAGTTGCATTCAATAGCGGCACATTTCCCTTATAGCCGAAGACCGAAAAATTCTGCTGGATAATTAATCCGATGATAAAAACCAACAAACTGAATAAGAATAAAAGCAAAAAAGCATTAAATATCTCGGGAGATTTTCGTTGATAATTATCCGACTGGTCGCCAAATGTTTCGCTGGTCTTGTATAGCGGAAGAAAAGATTGAATAAGACCGGTAACCCAAAAGAAACTAGCGGCACTTGCGATAAAAACAGAAACCTCGAATAAACCAATCTCTTTTTTAGAAAGACCGATTTTTGTAAAAACAATAGAAATAATCAAAAAAGTGACAAAGCGAAGTATATTAAATACCTGCAATCCCACTACATTGCTTACCAACCTACGGGGTTTAAATAACTGCATAATAAATTGCAAAGTAAATCAAATTTAAGAAGAATAAACATTACAAAACAAACTAATTTATGATAAGTGACTAAAGCCGTATAAGACGTCCTAAAGTTTTACCCTCTTTTTTAAAAAAATATTACTTTCTTTCCTGAAATATCCGAAAGAATATTTGCAAAAAAGAATTTTTATTAATTATCTTTGCATTCCCAAAATGGTGGATGTAGCTCAGTTGGTTAGAGCACTGGATTGTGGTTCCAGGGGGCGTGGGTTCGAGTCCCATTCTCCACCCGAAAAAGCTCCGTGAAAGCGGGGCTTTTTTATTTTAAAACTCCATCCCCTATTAACCAAACCGCCATTTACCTGTCTTATTATTTATGATTATCCTCATCATAGATTACATTTCGTTCTAAATATTTACGGTTTGATTCCATTTAAAACCAATTTTTAATTAAATTTATAGATCCGATTTAACTTTAATAACTCATACTATGAAAATTAAACTTACCCTATTATTTACACTGCTATGTTTTAGCATCCAAACTTTTGCACAGGAAACACCTCTCTGGCTAAGATATTCTTCCATTTCACCGGATGGAGAAAAAATCGTATTCAGCTACCAGGGCGATTTATTTACTGTTGATTCCGAAGGCGGAGAAGCTACCCCACTTACAAGTCATGTAGCTTATGATTACACTCCTGTTTGGTCTCCAGATGGTAAATGGATTGCATTTGCTTCCGATCGATATGGAAATTTTGATATTTTTATTATCCCGGCTGAAGGAGGCAGTGCAAAAAGACTAAGTTATTTCTCTGGAAATGAAACACCCAACAGCTTTACTCCTGATGGGAAATACGTACTTTTCTCAGCAAATATCCAGGACGATCCCAAAAACATGCAATTTCCAAGTGGTGTCTTAACTGAATTATATAAGATCCCGGCTGAAGGAGGCGAATTGGAAAGGGTACTCACAACGCCAGCCGAAAAAGCAGTGATGAGTGCGGATGGAGCCTTCATCTATTACCAGGACAGAAAAGGCTATGAGGATGAATGGAGAAAACACCATACATCATCTGTTACCAGAGATCTATGGAGATACGATATCGCTAATAAAAAACACGAAAAAATCACCTCCTATGAGGGAGAGGATCGCAACCCGGTGATCGCACCCGACGGGGAAACAATTTATTACCTGACCGAAGAATTCAATAATGATTTTAATGTTGGAAGCTTCTCTCTTAACGATCCATCTAACAAAAAACAAATTACCAATTACTCGAAACACCCGGTACGTTTTCTTAGCATTTCCAATGAAGGTCTACTATGTTACGGCTTTAACGGGGAAATATACACACAGACTCCCGGGCAGGAAGCCTCAAAGCTAAGTGTAACAATCAAAAACGACAACAAAATTAACCCTGTTGAATACAAAACAGAAAGCAACGGAGCAAGGGAAATGGATGTCTCGCCGGATGGCGAAGAAATAGCCTTCATTCTCCGGGGTGAGGTTTTTGTAAGTTCGGTAGATTTCTCCACCACAAAAAGAATTACCAACACCCCCGAGCAAGAACGCTCTGTAAGTTTTAGTCCCGATGGGAAAGCTCTTCTTTATGCTTCTGAAAGAAACGGCAGTTGGAACCTTTATCAAACCAAAATAGTTCGAGAAGAGGAGAAAAACTTTGCACTTTCAACCATATTAGAAGAAGAAGCTATTCTTGAAATCCCTGAAGAAAGCTTTCAACCCGCATGGTCGCCAGATGGAAAAGAAGTGGCCTATCTGCAGGAAAGAACCACCCTCAAAGTCATAAATTTGGAAACCAAAGAAATCCGTACCATCTTACCCGGAGATCTGAACTACTCCTATTCGGACGGAGACCAGTGGTATCAATGGTCGCCAGACGGAAAATGGTTTCTTGCACAATTCTCCCCAAATCAGCTTTTTTCTAACGATATAGCACTGGTAGATGCAACCGGCAAACAAAAAATAGTAAATCTCACCAATAGCGGCTATAATGATGGGAGAGCAAAGTGGATGATGAAAGGAAATATGATGCTTTGGTTTTCTGACAGGCAGGGATTAAAAAGTCATGGCAGCTGGGGATTCCAAAGTGATGTGTATGGAATGTTCCTCAACCAGGAAAGCTTCGATAAATTTAACATGACCAAGGAAGAACGTGAGATTTATGGTAATGAAAAGAAGGATAATGGAGAAAATGGAAATGACGACGATGATAAAAAGGGAAAAGATAAAAATGGCGATGAAAAAATAGAAGAAATCAGCATAGAACTGGACAAGCTTGAAGATCGTGAAGTAAGGCTTACGATTCACTCCAGCTCACTTTCAGATGCAGTAATGACCCCTGACGGCAAGAAACTGTATTATCTTTCACGATTTGAAAAAGGCTATGATTTATGGATGCATGATTTGGTAGAAAACAAGACCAAGCTGGTGAGCAAGTTGAACTCACGTGGAGGAAGCCTGCATATCGACAAAAAAGGGAAAAACCTTTTTGTTTTTGCAGGAAACAGCATCTTTAAAATCGATACAAAAGCGCACAAAAAGAAAAATATCAGCTTTAAAGCTGCCTATTATCTGGACAAACAGGACGAAAATGATTACCTTTTCGAACATGTCTGGAGACAGGTGAAAAAGAAATTCTATGTAAAAGACCTGCATGGTGTTGACTGGGAATTTTACAAAAAAGAGTATGAACGCTTCCTCCCACATATCAACAATAATCATGATTTTGCTGAAATGCTCAGCGAAATGTTAGGAGAATTGAATGCCTCACATACAGGGTCAGGTTACAGAAACAGAATGCCAAATGGCGATAACACAGCAAGCCTGGCTGCTTTTTACGATTTTAATTATGAAGGAGAAGGGGTGAAAATTCTGGAAATTATAGAAAAAAGTCCCCTCATTCAGGCCGATTCGAAAATTAAATCCGGCCATATCATCGAAAAAGTAAATGGAGAGAAGGTAAACGGCATTAATGATCTTTTCAAATTATTGAATCATAAAACCAGTGAGTATACCCTCCTGAGCATCTATGACCCCAATAGCGATGACAGATGGGAAGAAACCTTGAAGCCTGTATCAAGAGGACAGGAATCTCAACTGCTCTATGAAAGATGGGTAAAAACAATGCGGCAGGAAACAGAACGTCTCTCAGATGGAAAATTGGGTTATGTGCATGTGAGAGGAATGAATGATCAGAGTTTTAGAATGGTTTACAAAGATCTTTTCGGAAGGAATTACAAAAAGGAAGGAATTGTAATCGATACCCGTTTTAATGGCGGTGGTTGGTTGCACGATGATTTAGCCGTCCTCTTCAGCGGAGAAAAATATGTAGATTATGTCCCCCGCGGACAACACTATGGCCATGATCCAATGGCTCGCTGGACGAAAAAATCTATCCTGTTGATGAGCGAAAGCAACTATTCCGATGCGCATGGCTTCCCATATGCCTACACAACTCTAGACATAGGAAAAACGGTAGGAATGCCTGTCCCGGGAACCATGACGGCCGTTTGGTGGGAAACCCTGCAAGACAGGAGCCTCTATTTTGGTATTCCACAGGTGGGTTCGAAAGACATGAACGGAAACTACCTGGAGAACAAACAACTTGAACCCGATATTAAGGTTCGTCAGGATTATGATGTGGTGAGCAAAGGCAGGGATCAACAATTGGAAAAAGCTGTGGAAGTATTAATTGAAGAACTGTAAACTAAAAACAGGGCTTCGGCCCTGTTTTTTTATGCTAAATATGGAAGAGCAGGTTGATATCAGGAAATGGACGCAATCGGATGCAGGGGAACTGGCAAAAATTGCCAATAACATTAAAATTTTCAATCATTTACGTGATGTTTTTCCTCATCCATACCATCTTGAAGATGCCAAAGAATGGATATCAAATTCAAACAAAGACACCATGATGGTAAGCAGGGCTATTGCCGTTAATGGGATTGTTGCAGGAGCAATTGGGGTCCATTTTTTTAAGGATGTTATGCAAAAAAATGCTGAAATTGGGTTTTGGCTGGGAGAACAGTACTGGGGGAAAGGAATTTGCACAAAAGCCCTGAAAAAAATGACAGCTTATACCTTTAAACACTATCCTGTGCACCGGATATTTGCAGAAGTATTTTCCAATAACCCTGCTTCAGCAAGAGTGCTCGAAAAATGCGGATATAAAAAGGAGGCATTGCTGCAGGAAGCCATTTATAAAAATGGAGCCTACGTCGACTGTATGATTTATGCTTTGCTAAGAGGCAATTATTCTGTAAATTCGTAGAACCTAATTAAACAAATATTGATTCAAAAACACCCAATTTTAAACTTAATACGTATGAAAAAAATCTTAGCCTCCATTCCCGTCATCGTTATATTTATGATTACAAGTTGTAATTACGAGAGTATTCCTGAATGTGACAACCGTCCCTGTGAGTTATCAAAAGATAAACTGGATGTTATCGCCGAGTTCCTAAGTGATGAAGACCAACTGGACGTAGAGTACATTATTCAACAAAAAAAGAAAAGCGACATGATGCAGGAGGAAAATCAAAAATCGCAGGGTGAATTCGAGGAAGTTCATAATGATGCTGCGTTGAACTACATTGCACAAATTCCCAAAATTGATGAAGCAAAAATAATCCTTGATAATTTATGCAAATTGAATCAGGAAGAGAATGGCACTCCTGAAGAAATCTGGCTTACCCTTATCAAACATCAATTGGAGATGAACCCATTATCTAAAAATGATTTATGGGAAGTATACAAGTACTGGTGTGAACTTTAATTTTTTTACATTTTTTTGTGAAAAGCGACTCCAGATTTATGGAATTATGTATTTTTGTATAAGAAGTATAATCATTTAGAGGATTGTGCCTCAGTACTATCTTACGCATTAGATGTTTTGAAGCCCTCCTGATGAACACTTCATTTATTATTAATTAACTATTTTTTTTATTATGAACATTTTTGTTGCCAACCTGAACTACAAGATTCAAACAGAAAAGCTTCAGGAAATTTTTGAGGAATACGGAGAAGTTTCCTCTGCTAAGATTATTACAGAACGCGAATCTGGTCGCTCTAAAGGCTATGCATTTGTTGAAATGCCAAATGA
>CAYVSF010000035.1:0-12794 GCA_964453775.1 uncultured Bacteroidales bacterium | reverse complement strand
ACCACTTTTCCGGCAAATGCACGACCATCTTTATTCACCTGCAGGTTTCTAAAATCAGCTTTTACAGCTACGGGGATAAAATCGGTGGAAAGGATTTTACCATCACCACTAAGTTGATTTCCCGACCAGTTAGCCGAAGTTATCAGCACCTTAAAATGACCTACTTTCAAGGTATCGCCATTACTAAAGGTATCTACAGGAGTGCTGTCAATTCCACTGAGATCAAAATCACAGTCTCCCCCACAGGCAAACTCCGCGTCGCTATAAGTTTCTTCTTCCTCTTCCGAACCGCTATTTGTATCCTCTTCATCTGCCACATTTAAGGTGTCTTCCATTATAGAAAAGACATGAATTTCACTTTGCCCGTCATTCTTTATTAATACTTCGCCATTTTGATCACGAGCAGTCACACGCAAAGCATAACGTTTCCCGGGCTCAAGCTCAGGCATACTCATATCAAATAACAAACCCGGGTTCATCAAATCCTTTTCACGATAAAAAGCCACATCACTGTTATTCATAATGTAATATGGATCAGTCATTGCTCCGGAAAGTTCTATTATCCGAAGTTCATATTCATAGATTCCGGTTCCACCAGGTGGTGGAGTCCAACTGATCATCAGGTTTTGCGGCTCACCAACAGGAACCGACGAGTCGTCGGTGGGATAGACAATTCTGGGCGGCTCCGGGTGGGAGATAAAAAAAGAAGCACTACAACCCATTGGCTCTTCAGGTGAAAGAGGTGTAGAAGTTTCATAATCAAAGGCCATCATACAAACTTCATAAACACCTTCAGGCAAAACACCACTTTGAATTAATTCCCTGTAATCAATTCCCGTGTAGGAAAGTTGCCGTTCTGTTAGATTGGAATTCAATGCTTTTAACTCACCCAGATTCAACACCCGAACTTCTCCCGGCGACAGACTAATCGCTCTTGAAGGGGTGAAATCGGGATTTATTTTCGCACTCACTCCAGAGCCTGAGCTAATCTTAGGAATCAACTTAATCCTATAGGAATTCTCCATATCCATATTTTGCACGGTAACAAGAAGTAAATCGTTAAACTCGGAAGTTAAACTTCCTTCACTTCCTATGTAATCAGCAAAATAGGGCGAGTACGGAGGGATAACCTGAGTATTCACATTTATGGGAGTTTGCGCTATAATCAGAAAAGGAAAAGCACTTATTAAAAGTAAAAAAAATATTTTCTTAATTTTTTTTAGGAATTTCATGTGAAGTTGTTTTTTTGAATGAGTTGTATTGTGATTCAAATGCCTAAAACATATAAGAGATACCAATGGTGGCGTAGCCAAAAGTTCCCCTTCCTCCTTCGAAGAAAGTGGCGAAATTGTCAGAAAATTTATAACGAAAACCTGCCACAGGTCCTAAGGCCACATTGAAATCATTATCATAGTAATCCGCATAAAAAGTATCCTCGGAATAATAATTTCTTGCTTCAAAAATCAGCATTAAGGAAACGTAGAAGTCGAATTTATTCTGCTCCAGCTCAGCTCCCGTAACTTTATTAAAGAAATGCAAATAATGGTAAGAGGCTCTGACACCAAAATCGATAAAACGCCAACCATATTCATAGGAGTTGATATCTTCATACTTATAACTGGCATAGCCCAGAAATCCGCCACCGCTAAAATGATCGCCGAAATAAGTTTCATAAGAAGCTGAAACAGGAAGCGTCAAGCCAACCCTGCTTCCAACATATCCATATCCGTAATACCCAAAGGAAAATCCTGCTTGCAGAATGTTATTATAACTACGTTCATATTTGAGTGTATCTCCGTTCAACTGGGCTTTAGCATTCATACTAAAGGCCAGGAACAACAAAAGGATTAGTCCGGGTAAATAATGTGTCCGCATAAAATTCATTTTTTATATGGTACACACGAAAAAAAAATAAAAGTGGGTCAGATTTTAATTTATAATTTAATCTGATTTGAATAACAGGATGAAATCCTCTTCGCTAACTCTTTTAAAAAGCCGCTTGCATCATCTTAAGATTTTTATTAATTTCGATGATAGAACAACTTTGTACAGATCGTAATCATGCAATTTTTTGATATTTTAAAAAAACATTATGGCATTTCCGAAGATGGTATTGCCCTCTCCCGCAGGTATTTTTACGAAGAACTGCTCCCTGCAGGTGATTTCTTTGTAAAAGCCGATGAAATTTCGAATAAACTGTCTATTATACTTAAAGGTTTTTTTCGTTCCTGGCATATTGATGACAGCAGAGAAGAAGTAACCACAGCATTTCATGAACCACAAACCCTTCTGTTTTGTCCGGAAAGCTTTTATACCCATACACCGGCAAAGGAAAACATCGAAGCCCTTGAATATGCCGAGCTCTTAAGTGTATCATCAAATAACATAAAGGATTTATACCAAAAGGTTCCGGTCTGGACCCGCATCATCATGGATCTCTCCGAAACAAAAAACAATAGTCTGGGGCAAAGGAATATGCCACTTCAAAATTTAGAAGCAAAAGAACGTTACGATTGGTTTTGCAAAAAGCATCCGAACATATCCAGAAAAGCTACACCAGAACAAATAGCCAGCTATCTAAAAATCGATCCGGTGCATATCTCAACCCAACCATCCAAATAAAAAAGCCCTCGCATAGCGAAGGCTCGAAAATTTTATTTTATTCTCTTTCGCTTTCCTTTATTTTTCCTTTCTGATGATGAGCTGTTTTGACGCTTTCGCTCTTTGCTTGTGGGTTTTCTTTTCCCGGTTTTTCCAACTTCGGGTTTGGGATTTGATTTTTCCACCATCAAAGGAACACCTTCGAATTTCTTCCCTTTCAAAGAGCTAATCAAAGGTTTTACCGCCTCATCCTCAATTTCGAAAAAGGAAAATTTCTTTAAAATTTCAATTTTACCGATTTCAGCATTCCCGGAATCCAAACCTTCATTAACGATGCCAATGAGACGGGCCGGATTGAGGTTGTCTTTTGAGCCGGCATTGATGTAAAGACGCGTAAGTGACTGTTGTCCTCTTCGTCTGTCGGACCCGGATTTTCCTTTTTTACCCTTCTCCTTTTTTGAACTTTCGTTCACGTTCAGATCTTTTGCATTCTTATAGTAATCCAGGAAGCGATTAAATTCTGCCGAAACGAAATGCTTTATGAGCTCTTCCCTGCTCAGCCACTCCAGTTTTTCGTAAATGGCCGGTAAGAATGGCTCAATCTGCTTTTCATCCACCTTAACATGTTCAATGGAATCAATTAATTTATACAATTGAGTTTTACAAATCTCTTTTCCTCCAGGAACTTGTTCGCGGGAAAACTGAATGCCCGATTTCTTTTCGATGGCCCTGATTTTATGCAATTCACGGCTGTGTACAATCGCTATCGAAATTCCCTTCTTCCCTGCTCTACCGGTTCTTCCACTACGGTGTACATACACCTCATCGTCATCCGGCATATTCAGGTTAATAACATGGGTTAAATCATCCACATCCAGTCCCCTGGCTGCCACATCCGTTGCCACAAGGATTTGAAGGCTTCGCTTCCGGAAGCGTCCCATTACCTCGTCACGCTGTGCTTGCGATAGATCGCCATGCAAAGCATCGGCATTGTAGCCGTCGGTCATTAGTTTAGCGGCTGTATCTTTTGTTTCCCTTCGGGTACGACAGAATACAAGGCCGTAAATATCCGGATTGATATCTGCCAGGCGCTTCAATACTTCATACTTATCAGAGGCTCGCACCTGATAGTATTGGTGGTCAACGTTGGCGGCCGTTTTAACTTTTGATGTCACCGTGATTTTCAGGGGATCATCCATATATTTCTTTGAAATCCGCAGGATCTCATCGGACATGGTAGCTGAAAATAACAAATTCTGCTTCTCTTTGGGTGTTTCAGCTAGAATAGCTTCCAATTCATCCTTAAATCCCATCGAAAGCATCTCATCTGCTTCATCCAACACCAATCGCTTTATCATACCAGGCTGTAATTTCTTACGCTGAATCAAATCTTTAGCTCTGCCAGGAGTAGCTACTACAATCTGTGCACCCTTTTTCAGAGCCCTGATTTGTGTATCAATACTAGCGCCTCCATAAACCGGCACTACATTAATGCCATTTATATGTTTTGCATAATCAGTTAAGTCCTTGGTAATTTGCAGACAAAGTTCCCTCGTTGGGCATAATATCAATGTTTGTGTGCTTTTGTTTTCAACTTCGGTAAGTTGCAATGCGGGCAATCCAAATGCTGCTGTTTTCCCTGTTCCTGTTTGTGCTAATGCAATTAAATCCTGTTGTGAAGATAATAAGTGCGGTATTGTTTTTGCCTGGATTGGGGTGGGTGTTTCAAAACCCATTTCCTGGATGGCATGCAGCAAATCATCATGCAATCCGGTTACTGTGAAAGAATTCATATATACGTTTATCAAATTAGCCTGCAAAGAAAAGCTTTTTTAATTTATCAATCGCATATTTTTGCTATTATTTTGTTATTCAATACATTTTATTTGATGAATGCCCGTTTAATGCTGATTTTTAATTGACAAAACGTAAAAATATAAGCGGAACTGTAAAATATTTTTTAACTTGTAAAAAAGCCATATCGCATGAAATCTTTTGTATCAGCTTATTTAATTATTTTGATTAGCCTGATTTTCATTTCTGATGTTTCGGCCCAGACAAATTGTGATTTTCTGGTTCGATATACAACAAGCATGGAAATGGAAGAAAACAGCTGTGGCTATATTAATAGTAAGAAAGATACAATTATTCCTGCTGGAAAATATGTCTTCTGTTACACAGATACCTTTCGTAACTTTGCCATTGTGATGGATACTACTTACCGCTGTATTGGTATCGATCGGGATGAAAACAAATTATACGAAATAAAATGGTACGATAATGGCCCGGATCCACTGAGAGAAGGTTTGTTTCGAATTATTAAAAATGGCAAAACCGGCTATGCAAACAGGTTTGGAGAAATTGTTATCCCCACACAATTCGAATGCACTACACCTTTTAAAAATGGTCAGGCAAAAGTAAGTTATAACTGTAAATTTGTAAAAGAGGGAGAATACACCCGAATGGAAAGCAATCGTTGGATATATATTGACAAATCAGGCAATAGAATAAAATCAGAATAAGAAATGAATAAAAAAGTCGCATTGGTATTATCGGGAGGTGGTGCTCGGGGCATTGCCCACATAGGGGTTATTGAAGAGCTGGTAGAACAGGGATTTGAGATCACATCCATTTCAGGAACCTCCATGGGTGCTTTGGTGGGTGGAGTCTATGCTGCAGGCACCATGCAGGATTATAAAGAGTGGATTTATACCATCGATAAAATGAAAATATTTCACCTGGTCGATTTCACTTTTAGCTCTCAAGGCCTTATAAAAGGGGATCGGCTTTTTAAAAAAATGAAAGATTTTGTCCGGGACCAAAAAATTGAAGATCTAAATATCAATTATGCAGCTACAGCTACTGATATCAAAAACAATAAAGAAATTGTTTTTACAAAGGGCAGCCTGCTTGAGGCGATAAGGGCTTCCATTGCGATACCAACCGTTTTTACACCTGTGGTGACCAATAATTCTATACTGGTTGATGGAGGTGTTATGGACAATGTTCCTGTTAAACATGTAAAAAAAGGTAAGAATGATTTGCTTGTGGTCGTATATGTTAATGCGGATATCCCGGTGGACAAACCCAAAGAATCAATAAAAGAGAAGGAAAAGAAAAAGAATATTTACCTTCAAAAGATAAAAGAACTACAGGAAAATTTGCCTCACCTAAACCCCAAAAACAGAAATGAAAAAATGGGTTACTTTGACCTGATAAACAAATCCATGAGTATTATGAATTATCAAATTGCTATGAACTCCATTAAGAAGAGCAATCCGGATATGCTGATACAAACATCGAGACATGCTTGTGGCGTTTTTGATTTTTATAAAGCAGATGAACTGGTAGAAATGGGAAGAACTGCAGCTAAAAAAAGTATTGAAGCCTATTTAAAAGAGAAAATTGATAAATCTTAATTTAACCCCCGAAACCCTATTCAAACAATCTTTTTAAGCGATTGTTACCTAAACAAACCTAAAAATTAAAAATGATGAAAAGAATCTTATTAACAATTACCGCTTTATTAATGCTTACAGCATTCACGAATGCGCAAGATTACAATACAGCCATCGGTTTACGTGGTGGATTATACAATGGGTTCACCATTAAACACTTCATTGGAGAAAAGGCAGCCCTGGAGGGAATTGCAGAAACCCGTTGGAGAGGTTTTAACGTTACAGGCCTTTACGAAATTCACAACCAGGCTTTTGATGTGGAAGGCCTCAATTGGTACTGGGGTTTTGGTGCACATCTTGGTTTTTGGGATGGTACAAATGTAACCTGGATCGATGACAATAATGCCTATACCCTGATTGGAGTAGATGGTATTATTGGTATGGAATTCAATTTCCCCACGGTACCTATCAATGTTAGTGTCGACTACAAACCGGCAATGAACCTTATTGGTTATACAGGTTTTTGGGGTGATGGAGGCGCAGCATCGATAAGGTATTATTTCTAAAAATATTTTATAGAAAAAGGCCGTTCGAAAAGCTTTCTGGACGGCTTTTTTTGTGTATGCTTCTTCCATATACTGTACCATCCCTACGGGATTCTATTTTCATCCTTCGATTTCAGTTACCCGGATTGGCATCCGGGCCTACATATATTTCATGCCTACGGCATTTTTCTGCAATCCTATTAAAATTTAGGCGTATAGCAATGTAGCCAACTCCTCTACAAAAGAAAACGTAAGGTTTTCATTTCTGTGAACCGGCATTGCAATGCAAAGATGTGATGCTTCAATCCAACAATAAATCCCGTAGGGATGGTATTTCTGTAGACCGGCATGATAATGCCGGAGGTAATGTGTCAAATCACAAAAGAATCTCTTGGTATAGTATAGCAACTTATTATATCTCCCCCATGTACCATCCCTACGGGATTCTATTTTCATCCTTCGATTTCAGTTACCTGGATTTGCATCCGGGCCTACATATATTTCATGCCTACGGCATTTTCCTGCAATCCTATTAAAATTTAGGCGTATAGCAATGTAGCCAACTCCTCTACAAAAGAAAACGTAAGGTTTTCATTTCTGTGAACCGGCATTGCAATGCAAAGATGTGATGCTTCAATCCAACAATAAATCCCGTAGGGATGGCACCTTTAGGACATGGTTTTTCATAGACCATGACACCTCATTTTGTGAAAATACATGTATACGAAAGACCTTTCATCCGAACAAATTACTACAAAATCAGGCCTTCCAATTGAAACGGTAAAAGCCTGCTTGCAGGTTCTTCATCGTAAGAAAAAAATATGTCTCTATTCTATGGCTTGAAGGCTTTTTCTGATTTTTTAGCTGGCAATAAAAAAAAACAAAACTCGAGACCTAAAATCTCGTAATATCCAAAAGCAAGACTTTGGTATATTTCTTGTTGTTTTGCTAAATAAAATCACATAAGCATGAAAAAATTCCTTTTAGCGCTCATTATTACCGGCTTTTTATTTCCTGCCTGTGAAGAAGAAAGCAACCCCAAGGTAGAAGATTATCAAATCATTGAACCGGAAAATCCACAGGATAAAGGCGATCGGTTGCTGGGCATCAATATTTCCGAAAGCAGCGATGGTTTTAATGCCTCTTTCGAAAAGGCAACAGAAGCGGGGATCCAAATGCTTGAGTTGAACCTGCCATGGAGTGCTATGGAAACCAGTGAAGGGAATTATTTAGACCCTTACGGGGGTGTTCTTGCTGCTACTTCTTTTTATGGGGAAAACGATATTAAAGTTTGCTTTAGCATTGCCCTTATCAATACCGTACAATGGGAAGTTCCGCCTTATCTCGAGGGTGTTGATCCCGATGATACGGTATTCATCCAGGCCTTTAAAAACTTTATTGACTGGTTCATGGTTACAATCCCGGATAATGTAACTGTGCCTGCTATCAGCATTGGGAACGAAGTGAATTATGTCCTGGATTCGGACGGGGATTGGGAAAAATATACCACTTTCTACGAAACCATGGTAAACTATATGCATACCAACTACCCAAATGTGAAAGTAGGCGTAAAAACCACCATTATAGGAGGACTATTTACAGACGACCGTGATCATATCAAAGCCCTGAATGCCCAAAGTGATGTGGTTATGCTCAATTACTATCCACAAAACTCAGAATTCCAAGTATATGATCCCTTCATCATTCATGAAGATTTTGCCGATGTCACAGAAATTTTTCACACAAAGGAAATCTGGATCACAGAAATCGGCTACCAGTCGGGTAGCAACTACTGCAACAGTTCGGAGAACAAACAAGCTGAATTCTATCATGAAATGTTCAAATGCTGGGATGATCATAAAGATCAGATTAAATTTATGCTGATCAACTGGCTACACGATCAATCGCCTGCAACCATTGAGGAATGGAAAGATTACTATGGGAACGATCCTGCCCTGGTGGAGTACTTATCCACCCTGGGACTCAGAAAGTATGATGGAGCCGATAAAGCAGCATGGAAACAGGTAAAAGCAGAGGCCAATAGCAGGAATTGGAAATAAAATTTTTCATCGGCCGCAACCAAAACCTGTATATCAGCATCAAAAATATAGTACCACCCGGAAGTAAACAAGATGATATATGTGCTGCCTGCACTTCCGGAAAAGATTAACTAAACATAAAAACAACCTTCTATGACCGATTTTGAACTCCTGGTTGATTTTTACAAAGACAACCAGCGCCAGGGCCCCGGAAGCCAGGCCACGACTCTCCATGCACTGGAACATGTAAAAAGCTATGTGGAACCCCAAAAAATTCTGGACATAGGATGCGGAGCCGGAGCCCAAACTCTGGACCTGGCGGAGGCTACAAAAGCAGAGATCACGGCAGTCGATATTTTCCCTGTTTTTCTTGATCTCCTTAATAAGAAGGTGAAAAAACAGAAGTTCCAAAAACGAATTACCACCATGGAGGCTTCCATGGAAAAACTACCTTTTGAAAAAGAAAGCTTTGATCTGATTTGGTCGGAGGGAGCCATCTACCTCATGGGATTTAAAGAAGGCATCGAGTATTGGAAGCAATTCCTAAAGCCGGGCGGAATGATGGCCATATCGGAAATTTCGTACTTTACCCAAACCCGACCAAAAGAAATAGATGCCTATTGGAAAGAGAGCTATCCGCAAATGAATACCATTTCGGCTAAAATTTCAGATATCGAAGCGGCCGGATTTGCCCCGGTTGCTCATTTTGTTCTACCGGAAGCCTGCTGGGTAAAACATTACTACGAACCCATGGCTAAAATAACAGGACCATTTCTGCAAAGGCATAATAATAGCTCGGAAGCCATCAAATTAGTGGAAGAAGAAAAAAACGAAATGGAATTGTACCAAAAATATAAAGCTTTTTATGGCTATGCCTTCTATATTTTTCGGAAGTAAACGGGGTATCCACATTTTTTTTAATATCCTCCCAGTTCATCTAAATGCATCTTTTTTCTGATCAACTTGAGAATATTGTCAGGTAAGATCGTGCGTTTCTGATGTCAACCGGAACCTATTCCAGTAGGAATATTCTATTCAAACTTCCCTTCCTACCCCTATAAAATCTTTTGCAAAAAAATCAAGCAATCATATTGATTTATATAGATATTTACTTGTATATCTAAATCATTTTATATAATTTTGGACATATGTTCATAACAAAACGCCAGATCTATGTTACATCTTAGAAATAAATTCATCTTTGCGCCTGTAAAGACAGGTTATGGGAACAAAGAAGGACACATTACCGAAAAACATTTAAATTTCTATGAACGCCGAGCTGAATTTGCCGGTGCCATTACCCCAGAACCCCTTTATCTTGCCCCGGGTTTACGCGAATTACCCACACAAATAGGGATTTCGGATGACAAACATCTTCCCGGCTTATACCAATTAACAGAAATTATTCATCAAAAAGGTGCAAAAATCATTGCGCATTTGAACCATCCCGGGAGAATGGCCAACCCCAAAATTCCTGGAAACTACTTTGTATCCAGCACCAACAATGCCTGTAAAAATGGTGGTGCAGTGCCGCATGCCCTGGATCGTAAAGGAATGAATGAAGTAATCCGCCTCTTTAAGGATGCAGCAAGACGGGCAGAAAATGCCAATTTCGATATCATTGAAATCCAAATGGGACATGGTTACTTACTGGGCCAATTTCTCTCTCCGGACGTGAATGATCGTAGCGATGAATACGGAGGGAGCTGGGAAAACAGGAAACGATTTCCCATGGAAATTTTTGAGTCGGTGAAACGCTCAACGCAATTGCCTGTAATAGTAAGAATAAGCGCTGATGAAATGGTTCCTGAAGGATTGCATATAAATGAGATGATTGCTCTTAGCAAAGAGTTGGAGCAAGCCGGCGCATCGGCTGTTCACGTTTCTGCAGGCTCAGCCTGTTCTACACCACCCTGGTTTTTCCAGCATATGTTTGTACCGAAAGGAAAAACATGGAAATGGGCATCAGAAATACAATCCAAACTTTCCATTCCCGTCATATTTGTGGGAAGAATCAATTCTCCAAAAGATGTGAGAAAGCTGGAAAAGGATTACAATGCATCCTATATGGCTCTGGGACGCGCACTTATCGCAGATCCAGACTTCATAGGAAAATACCTGGGTGAGCTTAAAGGCGCTATACGGCCCTGCCTGGCTTGTGCAGAAGGTTGTCTTGGCGGGGTGAAAAGTGGACAGGGCTTGCACTGTGTGGTGAATCCGTACGTGGGTGAGAATGATAATCCGGTAGAAAAGGCAGAGGATACAAAAAAAATTGCCATAGTCGGTGGCGGGTTGGCTGGAATGCAGGCGGCTCTTACTCTTAAAGAAAGAGGCCATGAACCGGTCATTTTTGAAAAAGGGAAACTGGGTGGTCAGTTTAACCTGGCATACCTTCCTCCTAAAAAAGATAGCCTTAAAGAAATCATCGACTACTTTGCGTTTGAAATAGAAGACCAGAAAATTGAAGTGAGAAAAGAGGAAGCCACTGCAGAAAAACTTACAAGCGGTGAGTTTCAGAAGGTGTTACTGGCAAGTGGTGCAAAACCGGCCATCCCTCCTATTCAGGGACTAAAAAAATATTTCTGGACCGAATTCCTGCATGGTGAAAACCTCCCGGAAAATAAGCATTGCATGATCATTGGAGGCGGCCTCATCGGGGTAGAGATGGCTTCTAAACTGGTCGATAAAAACAACAAAGTAGCATTGGTGGAAATGATGGACGAACTGGCAGGAGGAATGGAAATGATAGAGCGAACCATGACACTCAAAAAATTGGAGCAACACCAGGTGGAAAAATATATCGGTTATAAGGTGGAAGAAATAAATGAAGATTCCGCTTACATTAGAAAAAATGGAGAAAGCAAAACCCTAAGCAACATCGATCATATTATTGTAGCTGCCGGAATGAAAAGTTATCACCCACTTTCAGAGGAACTCAAGGGAAAAATTCCTTTTGAAACTATTGGTGATGCCCGTAAGACCGGGAAAGCACAACAAGCTATCAGAGATGCTTTTAGTACCGCTAAATCCTTTTAATTAGTTGATAAAACAGGTTTAGTGTTTTAGTGTTTAAGTGTGAATGCCCTGCCGAACTTCTTCGACCGATTTCTCTGGCAGGGCATTTATTTTGCCTGAATAAAATATCAGAGTAAAAGATATTTTTATACATTTACGCGAACAAAAGTCATCCTTCTCGGTTATCCGATTAGACATGCTAAAAAAGATTGGCCATATCGTCTCTGCTATCCTGCTGCTTATTGCAACCACAGGAATCACTGTCTCGGTGCATTATTGCCATGAGCAGTTGATTGATTATGGGATCTTCTCGGAAGCAGAAACCTGTTGCACTGCTGGCATGAATATGAATGATACCGGACACATGCAATGCAGCCCGGAAATGACACCTGGTAGCCATTGTGAGCACAAAACCGTGAGTGTTGAACCCGTTGAAGATTTCTTCAGCGTTTCTCCGGATATCCAAATAAAAGCAAAAGTAATAAATCTATTTTCAATCTTTCCAATTGTTGCAGTAGATAAATCATCCATTATTTACTCCTTTCTTCTCAAACCTTTAATTCCCGGAGAGCTGCATCCGCCCCCGGTGAAAGGAAGAATAGCGCTTATTCAATCTTTCCTGCTTTGATTCAAATAACCGACGAGGAGCTTATCCATGCATATAGCCCCTTGTATTTAAACATAGATAAATATAGAACAGGTCGCACAACACCGGACCTGAATTGTTGTAGAATCAAAGTAAGATATGAATTAGAATGAATAGAATCATCAAATTTTTTCTGGAAAATAAGTTGGTGACCTTCCTGGTCCTCCTGCTTTTTATCGGATGGGGTGTTGTAACCTCTCCTTTTAACTGGGAAACAGGAATACTTCCAAAGGACCCGGTTCCTGTAGATGCCATACCGGATATTGGTGAAAATCAACAAATTGTTTATACCGAATGGCCTGGTCAGTCGCCCCAGGATATTGAGGATCAAATCTCCTATCCGCTTACTACAGCCTTGCTGGGAATACCCGGTGTAAAGACTATTCGCAGCAACTCTATTTTTGGCGTGTCCAGCATCTACATCATTTTCGAGGAAGATGTGGAGTTCTACTGGAGCCGGACGCGGATACTGGAAAAACTCAATTCATTGCCACCGGGTACACTTCCCGATGATGTTACACCTGCCCTTGGGCCCGATGCTACTGCATTG
>CAYVSF010000034.1:0-12873 GCA_964453775.1 uncultured Bacteroidales bacterium | reverse complement strand
ATTGTCAATAATTTAAGGGTCATAACACTTGTTTCCTATTGAATAACATTAAAATACTCACTTAAAAACCAAAATATATGAGCAATTCAATTGCAACAGCCGGAAATAAAGGAAAAAAAGTACGGTCGGATTGTTTTGTAACCCTCGAACTGACCTCAAAAGGCGGAGTTGAAATAGACTTACAAAGCAAAGTAAAAGCATTATACCAGGAAAATATAGAGAAGCTGTGTAAAGAGGTTCTCAGTTTTTTCGAAATTGAAAATGCGAAACTCCTTGTGGAAGATTCAGGGGCTTTACCACTGGTAATGGCTGCAAGGCTGGAAGCAGCAGTCAAACAACTGAAAGATACCAATAAGGAATACCTGTTAGACTTTCAGGAGTTTAATAACTATACCTCGAAAAAAGATCAATTCCGATTCTCCCGCTTGTATTTGCCTGGAAACAGTCCCAGCATGATGATTAACGCCGGAATACATCACCCGAATGGAGTTATTCTGGATTTGGAAGATTCGGTAGCGTTTACTAAAAAGGCAGAGGCACAACTTTTAGTGAGAAATGCCCTCAGAGGGATGAATTTTTATGCTGCTGAGCGCATGGTACGAATTAATCAGTTCCCAATGGGATTAAATGATTTGAAGTACGTAATTCCCCACAATGTACATATGCTCCTGGTTCCAAAATGCGAAGGAGCAGATCAGATCCAGCAGCTCGAAGAAGAGATAAATAAAATCAAAAAGGAACATAAGCTTGATCATGCTATTTATTTAATGCCAATAATAGAAAGCGCTTTGGGCGTGGAAAATGCATTTGAAATTGCGACAGCTTCAGAGAATGTGGTGGCCATGGCTATTGGACTTGAAGATTATACCGCAGATTTAGGTACCCGCAGAACCAATGAGGCAACCGAATCGCTTTACGCCAGAACCAGGCTTGTAAATGCTTGTAAAGCGGCCCGTATACAGCCTATCGATTCTGTATTCTCCGATGTGGGCGATATGGAAGCGCTTGCAGCAACAGTAAAAGAGTCAAAATCTTTAGGATTCGAAGGAATGGGGTGTATCCATCCCCGTCAGATAAAGGTGATTCATGAAAGTTTTGCACCTGAAGAAGCAGAAGTTGAGAAGGCTAAAAAAATCGTAAATGCTTTTATTATTGCGGAGGAAAAAGGTTTGGGAGTCGTTTCACTGGGCACAAAGATGATCGATCCCCCGGTGGTGAAAAGAGCACAAAAGACTATCGACCTGGCACTATATCTTGGTTTAATAACAGAAAATTGGAGGGAGGAACTGCTGGATGACTAAAGAAGTGAAGAATGCTGTGGGGCGAATGATCCCCGGGGAAATTAACGGAGAAAAGATCATTCCATTTAAGGGAATTGGAAAACATAAGCCCGAAGGAAGAAAATATGGTCCTCCCATACCTTCGTTTGTTGATTACCCTGAAGATGGAAACAAAGTGGAAGCGACACTGAAAACCGCCCTGGAAAAATGTGGCATAAAGGACGGCATGACTATTTCTACCCATCACCACCTACGTAACGGAGATTTGGTTTCTAACCAGATATTCGACCTGGCCGAAGAAATGGGCCTGAAGGACCTGGTATGGTTTCCTTCTGCATCTTTCCCATGCAATGAGCCCATTATCAATCATCTGGAGAAGGGGACTGTAAATCGAATTGAAGGGAGCATGAATGGACCACTTGGGCGTTTTGTTTCGAATGGTAAAATGAAAGGAACGGCTGTACTTCGCTCGCATGGTGGACGTGTGCAGGCTATCCAGGATGGTGAGGTGAAGATTGATATTGCCGTTTTGGTGGCGCCTTCAGCGGATAGCTTTGGAAATGCTAAGGCTACCGGTGGTGATTCTGCTTGTGGCGTATTGGGCTATGCCAAAGCTGATTACTTATATGCAGATAAAGTCATTGTAGTAACAGATAAGCTGGTGGATTTCCCCTGCATGCCCATGGAAATTGAAGGAAATTATGTGGATTATGTGGTGCAGGTGGATAAAATCGGGATCCCCGAAAAAATTGTTTCCGGCACAACGAAAATAACAAAAAGCCCCGATCGTTTGCTCATTGCAGAGCTAACTACCCAGTTTTTGGAAGAATCCGGCATTCTTAAGGACAAGTGCTACATGCAATCTGGAGCAGGGGGAACTTCCCTGGCCATCGGATACTATGTGCATCAACTATTGAAAAAGAAAGGATGGTCCTCACGCTTGGGATTTGGAGGAAGTACCAAATACATGGTGCAAATGCTGAAGGAAGGCACAATGGATCATATTCTTGATGCACAGGCTTTTGACCTTGATGCAGTCGCCAGTGTGGATGAAAATGAAAACCACCACCTCTATCCGGTCTTCAACGCCTATAATTATCATTCAAAAGGCAACCTGACCTCCATGATGGATATTATGATCCTGGGCGCTACTGAAGTGGATGTGAATTTTAACGGAAATGTGGTAACCCATTCTGATGGCTACTTGCTGCATGGAATCGGAGGATGGCAAAATTGTTTGCATGCTAAAAATGTAATTCTGCCGGTGCCACTGTTTCGTGATAGAATACCTGTTATCAAAGATGAAGTAACAACCATCTGCGGACCAGGGGAAATGATCGATGTGATTGTTACCGAAAGAGGCATCGCGATCAATCCAAAACGAAAGGATTTGATAGAAAAGATGAAGGATAGTGTACTACCCATAAAAACAATTGAAGAATTAAAAGAAGAAGCGGAATCTATTTGCGGTAAAGCACAAGAACCTGTAATTACGGATGAAGTCGTTGCTGCAATAAAATGGGTAGACGGAACTGTGATAGATGTCGTACGAAAAGTGGAGGAATAGATCGGTTTCACTGTTGGTGTTTGTACTTGTTTTTTTATAAATTTACATAAAGCTGAATATCCCCGGAAAGTTCCGGTTGTATCGCTCTAAAAACCCATAAGCTATGCCGCAAGATGCGAAAAATCTGGTAAAAGATGCAGTGGGACGAATGGTCCCGGAAAGTATAAACGGAGAACCCGTCGTTCCGTTCCAGGGTGTTGGCAAATATCGCCCCGACTATAAAAAATACGCACCTGCTGTTGCAAGCTGTTCGGATTATCCTTCCAATGGAAATAAGCAGGTAGCCAGTTTGAAGGAAGCTTTGATTAAAGCTGGTCTAAGAGATGGAATGACCATTTCTACCCATCATCATTTTCGAAATGGAGATTTGTTGGCCAATATGGTTTTTGATATTGCAAAAGATCTTGGAATAAAAGGACTCAGGTGGTTCCCTTCTGCATCTTTTCCCTGCCATGAGCATCTTATACAATATCTTGATGATGGCACAATTCATCACATTGAGGGAAGTATGAACGGTCCACTGGGGAAATACACTACCGAAGGTAAAATGCAGGGTGTTGGCGTATTAAGATCCCATGGTGGCCGCTATCAGGCTGTGCAGGATGGAGATGTGAAAATCGATATTGCAGTTATCGGGGCGGGTTGCGCCGATTCTTTTGGCAATGCCAATGGTTTGTATGGACAATCGGCAAGCGGTTTGTTGGGATTTGCCCTGGCCGATTCACAATACGCCGATAAAGTAATTGTTGCTACAGATAATATGGTGCCTTTTCCATGCGTGCCCTGGCAAATTCAGGGAAACTATGTGGACTATACCGTGGAGCTGGATAAAGTGGGCATTCCGGAAAAAATCATTTCGGGAACAACCCGGATCACTAAAAGTCCTGATAGACTTCTCCTGGCCGAAATGACAGCTAAGTTTTGCGAGGAAACTGGCATTATTCAGAATGGATTTTCGTTCCAATCGGGAGCAGGAGGTACTTCACTTGCCGTTGGCGAGTATTTTGCAGAAACCATGAAGCGGTTAGGTGTAAAAGCCCGTTTTGCCAGGGGAGGCAGTAATAAGTACCTGGTGAAAATGTTGGAAGATGGACTTGTGGATTATATCCTGGATGGACAGACTTTCGATTTGGAAGGCGTGCGTTCTATGGCTGAAAATCCAAAGCATGTATGGACCAGTCCGTTTACCAGCTACAACTACCATGGTAAAGGTAATTTTGCCGGTTTGGTAGATGTGGTAATTTTGGGTGCTACCGAGGTGGATGTAAACTTTAATGCAAATGTAGTAAGCCATTCCGATGGTTATCTGCTACATGGTTTGGGCGGCTGGCAAAACTGTCTCTTCTCGAAAACGGTAATATTGCCCTTACCGCTCTTTAGAGATCGAATTCCTGTGATAAAAGATGAAGTAACCACCATTTGCGGTCCGGGAGAATTGATTGATGTGATTGTTACAGAGCGTGGCATTGCAGTGAATCCCAAAAGAAAAGACTTGTTGGATAAATTAAAAGATACCGATCTGCCCTTAAAGAGCATTGATGAGTTGAAAGAAGAGGCAGAAACCATTTGTGGTGTACCCCAAAAACCTGAATTCGAAGATGAGATTGTGGCTGCCATAAAGTGGGTGGACGGGACTGTTATTGATATTGTTCGGAAAGTGAAAGTTTAAGCTGTTTTATCGAAATATTAAAAATTTAAGATTATGAAAAAGTACAAATGCAAAGTATGTGGCCACATTTACGACCCTAATGAAGGCGATCCTAAAGGAGGTATTCCTGCCGGAACAGCTTTTGAGGATATTCCGGATGACTGGAAATGCCCGGTTTGCGGAGTAACGAAAAAGGATTATGCTCCACTTGATTAATTATTTATTCTGATATTTGTTGTTGATGACCAAATATCCTGTTTTTGATTTTTCAAACCATAGATTCTAATGAGACACCTTAATTGCATATGCTGTTGTTTGATTTTCCTGCAGAGGAAGGGCAATAGCTATGTTTTTAAATGATGTAATAAGCAATGCATTTAGAGGCCCTTCCATTTTTGGAGGGGCTTTTTTTTTACAAAAAAATAATTTTATGGAACAACAAAAACGCTTTGACAAGTTTAAAGAGAGCTTTTATGCTTCACGTGAACACGGCAATATTTTGCAAGATGCTCATGTAATACTTCGTTGGATTCTTCAAATGCTTATTCCAAAGCGTTTTTATTGTTGCAGAGAACAAACCTTCGAACAGCTCTTTGAGCATAAGCTTCCATTATTCAATGACTTAATGGCCAGAGAGGGTGTGCTTGTATCGGGTAATGATCTGCAGAGTGTTTTATTTGAATTAGCTGATCTCCTGGAACAGGATGCGGTTTTTATTTGTGAAAGTGATCCGGCCGCAGGATCCGTTCGTGAAGTGAAGATGTTTTCAGCAGGATACCTGTCAATTGCTATCTACAGATTGGCCCGTGCTTTTTATGTGAGAAATGCACGCTACACCGCTCTGGCCTGGTCATTTTATGCAAGAAGCCTTACGGGAATTGAAATACACCCGGCTGCAGTTATTGCGGTTCCTTTTGGTATTGATCATGGGAATGGAGTCGTCATTGGTGAAACGGCAGAGGTGGAAGAGAAGGTTTTGCTCTACCACGGAGTGACACTGGGTTCCAAAAGCGTATCCAAAGGATTGCAACAACAGAAAAGGCATCCTAAAATAGAAAAAGGAACGACAATTTATGCCAATGCAACTGTTCTTGGCGGAGATACCGTAATTGGAAGAAACTCGGTGATTGCTGCAAATGCTTTTGTAAACAGGTCAATCCCCGCCTGTTCACTGGTATACAACCATATGCAGGTAAAACCTTTTGGAAAGCAACATTCCGGTATCGTATCAGAATATATCATTTAAAAACAAGACCATGAACATAAAAAATATAACCGAATTAATAGGAAACACTCCGCATCTTCGTTTAGCACGATTATTTCCCAATGCAGAAGTGTATATGAAACTTGAAATGAACAACCCGGGTGGAAGCATTAAAGATCGCATTGCCTACTACATGCTGTTGGAAGCAAAAAACAGAGGTGCTCTTTTGCCGGGAATGGCCATTGTAGAACCTACTTCCGGAAACACAGGAATTGGTCTGGCTTTGGCAGGCAAACAAATGGGACACCAGGTAACACTTGTTATGCCGGAACATATGTCGCCCGAGCGGCGTAAAATTATGGAAGCGCTGGGGGCAAAGGTGATGCTTACAAGTCGTGCAGAAGGGATGAAGGGCGCTATTCGTAAATCCGAAGAGTTTAAAGAACATTTTGGGGCTTTTATGCCTGGGCAATTCAACAATAAAGCGAATCCCGGGGCGCATTTGAAAACTACGGTCTATGAAATTTTGGAAGATTTCCCTGATGGGATCGCTGCAATGATAGCAGCTGTAGGAACTGGTGGGCACCTTACCGGGATTGGCAAAGGATTGAAAAAGAAAAATCCAGGGACGCTAATTATTGCCGTTGAACCGGAAGAATCGGCTGTTATATCGGGAAAATATCCTGGAAGCCATGCTATACAGGGCATAGGTGCCGGGTTTATTCCAAAAGTGTTAGACAAATCCCTGATTGATAAAGTGATTACTGTCAGCTTTGGGGAGGCAAAGGAAGGTATGCTTGAACTTGCAAGACAGGAAGGGGTACTGGGAGGCATTTCTACCGGAGCAAATGTGATGGCTACGAAAAAGTTTTTAGAAAAGCATGAAGGAAGGTGGTCAAAACCTTTGTTGACATTTGCATATGATGGGATGGAAAAGTACCTTTCTGTGGAAGGAATGTTTTAAAGGAAAGGATGCTCAATTTTTTTTTAAGAAAGGGACTATCTAAAAAGCCCCAACGATGTCATTCTGAATTTATTTCAGAATCTCTTCGGCCTATCAGCCGATTTGTAAAGATCCTGAAACAAGTTCAGGATGACATAAATACGTCTTTTTGGATAGTCCCGTTTCCTTAAACTTAGGTGAATTATTCTTTAAAAATACGAATGCCTTTTTCTCCATCTGCCTGTGCATAAGCACGGAACATCATATTGCTGTTAAAGGGCATGGCAATATTTCCCTGATGATCAACGGCGATGATTCCGCCAATACCGCCAGCATCGACCAGAATTTCATTGATGACTTTATTGGAAGCTTCCTCCAGCGACATATTCTTGAATTCCATCAAAGCGGATATTTGATAAGCTACCACGTAACGCATAAAATATTCTCCATGCCCTGTGGCAGAGACTGCACAGGTTTTATTGTTAGCATAGGTTCCGGCACCAATTATGGGTGAATCGCCAATTCTTCCATATTTCTTATTTGAACGACCTCCTGTTGATGTTCCTGCAACCAGATTGCCATCTTTATCCAGTACAACACAGCCAACTGTTCCATGCTTTTCTGCTTTAAGCATGCGTTGAAGGGCATTCCAACGCGATTCGGTATAGAAATAGCTGCTGTCAACTATTTCCAGTCCCTGCTCCTTTGCAAAATTACTGGCACCGCGACCTGCAAGTAATACATGTTCCGAATTTGTCATGACTTTGTAGGCTGCTGAAATGGGATGTTTGATATCTCCAACGGAAGCAACAGCTCCGGCTTCCAATGTTTTACCATCCATAATTGAAGCATCCATTTCATTTCGGCCGTCATGCGTGAAAACAGCTCCTTTACCGGCATTAAACAGTGGGCAATCTTCCAGGATATGGATAACGGCTTCTACCACATCCAGACCCTTTTCGCCTTCTTCCAGCATGGAAATTCCCTTGTCAAGTGCTTCCTGTAATTTGGCTTTGTATTCTTCCTGTTTTTCAGGCGGAATATTTTTTGTGGTGGCATTCCCGGCTCCACCATGGATTACAATGGCATATTCCTGCTTAGCCTTTGCATTGCCTTCTTCTGATGCTTGATCTTTTGAATTTTTCTCGCTGCCACAGGCAAATGCGAAAACAATGAGCACAAAAAGTAGGGTGAGTTTCTTAAGTTTTTTCATGGTTATCCTTAATTATTTTTCTTAAAAATACTTATTCTGGCTGAATTATAAAAAAGGGACTGATAAAAATGTCGTACAATATTCCAATATTTTTAACGCCATGTAAATTTAATGTTAAATTAGCCTTTTAATTTTTATACATTCCAAAGTTAAATAGAAATGAAACTGCGTTTATATCTATTTCTGCGCATAGGCCTGTTTTGGCTTAGTTTTTTTATTCTAATGCGTGTTTTTTTTATGTTATATAACCATCAACTGGCGTTTGATTTAGATTTCAGTTCATGGCTAGGTGCTTTTAAGCATGGATTCCGGCTTGATTTGTCGCTCACCGGTTATATACTCGCGGTTTCCGGCTTATTTATCAGTTTGAGCATTCCTTTTCCCCAGCAATTGACGCGCCTATCCCTGAAAATATTAAATTTAATGCTCCTGGCTATATTTACAATTATTGCGGTAAGTGATTTCGAACTCTACAAGAACTGGGGATTTCGAATGGATACAACCCCGCTTTTATATATATCCAAACCAAAAGAGGCATTGGCTTCGCTTGAAGTTTGGCTGGTGCTGATGCTTTTGGTAACAATGGCGGGCCTTTTCATGGGTTTTTTCTTTTATTGGAAAGCTTTTGTTGCAAGAAAGATAGATCAAATGCGTGTCTCCGCGTGGTGGTGGAGTCCTGTGTTTCTTCTTATTACAGCTTCCATGATTATCCCGGTTAGAGGCGGAGTTGGAATTGCTCCGATTAATACAGGTGCTGCCTATTTTAGCAAAGATCGATTCGCCAACCATGCCGCTTTAAATGTAATATGGAACCTGGGGTATGAACTTTCACGTATGGATGATTCTAAACGCGATTATAATTTTGTTGATGATGAAAAGGCGGAGAAAACGTTTTCCTGGCTGGCTTCTGAATCAACAGGGTTCACGAAAGCCTTGAATTCGAATGAACCCAACATTGTGCTTATCATCCTCGAAAGCTTTACGTCAAAACTCATCGAACCGCTGGGAGGGAAACCCAATATTACACCGCATTTTAACCGCTATGCCGAAAAAGGTATTCTGTTTACTCATTTTTATGCCAATGCCAGTAGGAGTGATAAAGGAATCGCAGCGATATTGAGTGGTTACCCTGCTCATCCTACAGCCTCGGTTATCAAATACGCACATAAAACTGAAAAATTGCCCTCAATAGCGCAAGATCTTAAAGGGAAAGGCTATAGCAGTAGTTTTTATTATGGGGGAGACATTGATTTTGCAAATATGCGTTCGTACTTCATCAATTGTGGCTTTGAACATTTGATAACCATGGATGATTTTGATTCACAGTACTATAATAGCAAGTGGGGTGTACATGACCATGTGATGTTTGAACGACTTTACAAGGATATAGAAAAAGATACTTCACGGTTTTTCAAGGTATTGTTTACCCTAAGCAGTCACGAGCCCTTTGATGTTCCAATGGAAACTGTGGTGAATGGCAATACGAGACCCGAGAAATTTATGAATTCCATTGTATACACCGACAGGCATTTGGGGCGATTTCTGGATAAAATGGCTCGTTTGCCTCAATGGGAGAACACCCTGGTTGTTTTGATTGCTGATCATGGCAGTCCCCGCCCTGGAAATTCAGCATCACACGAACCTGAAAAGTTTCAGATTCCAATGCTATGGACGGGTGGAGTTATTAAAGATAGCATGAAATATGAACATACAGCATCGCAAAAGGATTTGGCCCGAACGCTGCTGTCACAACTGAATCTTGAAACAGATGAGTATCCCTTTAGCTTAAATTTATTCGCCGATACCTTACATCCTTATGCCTATTATGCTTTTAATGAGGGTTTTGGGTTTATAACCGATTCGTCTACAACAGTGTACGGGCATGATCGTAAAGCCGCAATTATTGCAAAGCCGGGGAAAAATGAAAAGGAACTTAAATTGGGGAAGAGCTTTTTACAAATCCATAGTCATGATTTTGTGGAAAAGTAAGCTCTTGTAAGCTCCTGTAAATGATATTTTTATTTCTGATTTGATTTTTGGCTCTGCATTTTTGGCGTAATTTTTTTTCTTCATCCCTAAACTTACCGTCCATTCTTTTGTTATATTTTCTGAGAAAAGGCAAAGGCTTGAAATTCCCTGCTACAATGCTTATATTTACTTTTAATCACTTATACAAAAATTAAAAACTAAAAAACATATAACATGGCTGATTTATCAACTACCTACATGGGTCTTAAATTAAAAAACCCTATAATTGCTGCAAGTTCCGGCTTAACAAATTCTGTAGAAGACATTAAAGAATTTGAGAAAAAAGGTGCTGCAGCGGTTGTCATTAAATCTATTTTCGAAGAAGAAATCAGAAAAAGTCTTGAAAAAGACATGAATGACATGAACAGGGAGTCCTTTCTTTACCCCGAAACCATGGATTATTACGATAATTATGCCGAAGATGATGACCTAACCAATCATTTGAAGTTGATTCGTGAAGCAAAAAAGGCTGTAAACATTCCAATTATAGCAAGTGTTAACTGTGTTTCAGCTGAAAAATGGCCATATTATGCCGAGATTTTGCAGGATGCCGGTGCTGATGCTTTGGAATTGAATATTTTTATTTTGCCTTCTGATTTTTCAAGAACCAGCGAGCAAAATGAACAGGTATATTTTGATGTGGTAAACGAAGTGAAGAAATATGTTAAAATTCCTGTATCGCTAAAGATTAGCTATTATAATTCGGATCTTGGAAATTTAATTCAGCGACTTTCCAAAACCGATATTAAAGGGCTGGTGCTTTTTAATCGATTTTACAGTCCTGATATTGATATTAATAACATGGAGGTTTTGTCAACAAATGTTTTTAGTGCGCCTTCAGAAATATCTATTCCTCTTCGTTGGGTAGCTATAATGGCCGGAAGGGTGAATTGCGATATTGCTGCATCCACAGGTATTCATGACGGATCAGGAGTGGTGAAGCAAATTCTTGCCGGGGCACAGGTGGTGCAAGTGGCATCTGTATTTTATAAAAAAGGAAAAGGACACCTCGAAGAGATGTTGAAGGATTTGGAAACCTGGATGAAAGAAAAGAGCTATAAAAAACTGGATGATTTCCGTGGAAACATGAGCCAGGAAAAATCAGAAAACCCTGCGGTTTATGAAAGAGTGCAGTTTATGAAATACTTTTCGGGAAAAGGTTTGTAATTATTCGCTTCCCGGCCCGGACAGGTTTTTGTCCGGGTTCTTTTTTATTCGCAGATAAAATTTTGTTCCTTCCTCCGGATTAGATGTAAATCCAACCTTGCCATTTAGGTAGCGTTCGCCAATTAATTTCATACTGTAAGTTCCCAGGCCTCGATCTTTTCCCTTTGTTGAAAAAGAACGGTTAAATATTTGCAGTTGGGTATTTTCAGGAATGTGGGCCTTGTTCTTAATCTCAAAGATGAATTCCTTTTTGTCTTCTGATTCTAAGGCATTTAAATGGAGGGTTTCATTTTCGCTTGCAGCTTCAACCGCATTCTTCAGCATATTGAGAAGTACCCTTTTAAATAAAGTATTGTCGGTATAAATTTTATTGCTGCTTATTTCCAGGGAAGTCTTGATTTTTAGGTTTAAATGATGGAATAAATCCAACATGGATGTTTGCCGTACAATTGATTCAATGGCACTGTCTATAAAGTGCCAATCGTTTTCTACAGCCAATTCGCCATTTTCCGCTGCCATAATATCACGTTGGGCCTTAATCTCCTCCCCAAGATCGGTGCTTATTATTTCTGCCAAATCCAAGTATTCTTTTATTTCTTCCTTGCTTTCTGCAGTTTTTATTAAGTTGAAAAATCCACTTAAACTTCCAAGCTTGTTCATGACATCATGAAAAAAGATGCGCTCTAAATTACGGATTCGTTTGGCATCGCTGATATCCCTGTAAATTAGGATAACATATTGCTGCCCTTCTTCAGTTAAAGGATAACTGGTGATTTCATATTCCCTGGCTATTTTCTTTCCATTAATTTTTCTCGACATCCGTGTTTCTGATTTCTGCGATTTGCCTGTTTGGAAAGTGCGATGAATAATATTGTAAGTTCCGCAAATTTTACAATAATCGTTGTTACCGCATCCCATGTCCTCATCAAGGAAATGTACACAATGTATTGCCTCTCCAAAGGATTTTCCCATGAAATCAGTGAAGCTTAACTGCTCCTCGGATTGGAGAGTGCTGCTATTGGCATAGCGTATTTTACTGTCTTTATCCAGTAAAATAATATGCAGGGGAACCATATCCAGTAATTGCTGGGGAATGGTAAACGGAGATGGGAAAGAAGTTTTCATAAGTTATTTATTTGTCCTGCAAAAGGAAATCATACATTGTTGTTAATAAAAAGATCATAATATGTTTATGCGATCATCTTTGCTATTGTATCTACTATATCATAGACAAACAAATTTACTGTTTTGTTGAACAGGAAGTACAAAAAGGCGGTTTGGTTTTAAAATACATAGCTGTTTTTAGCCGGAGTTTCTTATTTTTACACACTATGTCCAGATATGCTATTCTTGATATTGAAACCACAGGTTTAAGTCCTGAAAGAGAGAAGATTACGGAGATTTCTGTGTTTGTCCATGATGGTGTTAAAATAGTGGATGAATTCCATAGCCTGGTCAACCCTGAAAAAAACATTCCACCAAATATTACCAACCTTACAGGAATTACCAATAAGATGGTAGCCAATGCTCCCAGGTTCTGGGAAATAGCAAAAGATCTGGTGAAACTGACAGAAGATACCATTATTGTTGCGCATAATGCCAGCTTTGATTATGGCTTTATCCGTGCCGAATATGCAAGTTTGGGATACACATTTAAACGGGATAAGCTCTGCACAGTAAAGCTGAGCAAGAAATACTTTCCGGGCTTACCTTCTTACAGTCTTGGAAATATATGCGGCTATTTCGAAATTTCCAATGATGCCCGCCACCGTGCGAAAGGAGATGCTTACGCCACAGTACAGCTTTTTGAAAAAATACTGCAA
>CAYVSF010000033.1:3370-13015 GCA_964453775.1 uncultured Bacteroidales bacterium | reverse complement strand
AACAGCCTCCAGGGCAGGTTCCAGATACTCATTCCCTAATTCGCTAACCACAGCCCAATAACTTCCATGTGCCATTGGAACAAGAACTGAATTGATGCCATAGGTGTATCCTTTTTCTTCCCGGATGTTTTTCATCAACCGGCTTCCAAAGTAGCCTCCCAAAGCAGTGTTGAGCACATCAAAACCTATAAAATCGGGGTGTGCTTTCCCAATAGTTCTTTTTCCTATTCTCAGGCTACTTTGGGCTGCATTCTTTTTAGCTATGCAGATCCTTCTTTCGCTGGCAGGTGCCATCTGTTTCGTTGTTGTCTTTATTGCTGATTTGTGCTCGTGCCCCTTTGGGGAGAAATGTTTCTCGATGAGCTGAAGGACATCCTCTTCTAGTTTTCCTGAAACCAATATTTTAAGCCTCGCAGGCAAGTAATTAGTTGCATGGTATTTTACCAAATCGTCTTGTTGAAGAGCAGTAAAATCTTCTTCTTTTACCTGTCTGCCATAAGGGTGATTTGCTCCAAACAGTGCTTCCTGAAATTTTTTTCTGGCAAGGACACTTGTTTTTTCATTTTCTATTCTCCATCTGTGGAACTTTTTTTTAAGGTAGATCTCGAATTCTGATTTTGGAAAAACAGGAGCGTAAAACATTTCTGCAAGAATCGGCAAGGTTTTGGCAAGATGCTTTTTTAAAGAAAATAAAGAGAGAAAGGCCTGGTCTTTTGTTGTAGAATTCATGATGAAAGCACCATAATAATCCATTAAATCTGCTATTTGGCGAGAGGTGTAGGATTGTGTTCCTTCAGTCAGTATTTCGCAGCAAGAGGAAGCCACCAGGTTCTTATGCTGATACCAACTTCCTCCCTCTATAATCAGATCTACTTTTATGACCTCTTCGTCTCCCATGTTTAGGGCATATAGTTCTGTTCCACCAGGCAGAGTGCTTTTCTTAACTTTTGGAAGGATAATCCTCTCTACAGTATGTATCTCAGGTACTTTTTTCCTATTGGGGGTATTCATGGCTTTCACTTGTTTTATTTTTTAGCCCTGTAATACAGGACGGAAGCATTTTCATCTTTAAACATTTTTCCTGCAAGTTTGATAACGTCCTCTTGTCGAACAGCGTTGTATCGCACTGTTTCTTTTTCGAATTGTTCTGCTTCCCAGAGTAATTCATGGTAGGAGAGTTGCATTAATTTATGAAGCAAACTGGTTTCAGTGTATTGTTGTACAGCTTCATATTTGTTTTTGACCTTCGTCATTTCTTTCTTAGGAATGAGGGTTTCTTTTAACTGCGTCAACTCTTTCCAGATGAGTTTTTCAGCTTCCTCCAATGATAATTCAGGTGCCGGTTGACCGGTAATTATAAAGAGTCCCGGGTCCATGTCACCGGTAACATAAGCATTGATATCCCTGAAATAGTGTTTTTCTTTCACCAGTCGCTGATACAATCGTGCCGATTTCCCGTTTGCCAGGATATCAGAAATTAAATCGGCCACATAAAATTCATTGGCTGTCCTGCCTGCCATGTGAAAAGCCATGTAAATGGCATTTGACGGTACACCTCTTTCTACGGAAAGAAAATGTCGCTCTTTTTGTTCCGGTTCAATGGGAATTATCGGCCGGGCAATTTTGCGTGTAGGAATGGGGCCAAACCATTTTTCTACCAGATTTATAATTTTAGAAGAATCGATATTTCCACCTATAGCCAATATGGCATTATTGGGTGCATAGTGGTGCTGGAAAAAATCATTTACATCCTGTATGGTTGCATTTCTGATATGATCCATCTCCCGCCCAATGGTAGGCCATTTGTAAGGGTGTTTTTTATAAGCCAGGGACTGTAAAAGGGCAAAACTATCTCCGTAAGGTTGATTTTTATAGCGCTGATTATATTCTTCTATAACAACATTCTTTTGGGTTTCCAGTTTTTTTTCAGAGAGTTTAAGCCCTAACATTCTGTCCGATTCTAACCATAATGCTGTTTCTAAATTAACAGGAGGCAATGTAATGTAGTAGTTCGTAATATCCTTTGAAGTAAATGCATTGTTTTCCCCGCTGGCTTTCTGTAAATGCCTATCAAAATGTTCTATATTCAATGAACCTTCAAACATCAGGTGCTCAAACAAATGGGCAAAGCCTGTTTTCTGTGGCGATTCGTGCCTGGAACCTACATTATAAAGCAGGTTACAGCAGGCTATAGAACTTGAAGACCGGGGATGTATCAGAATTGATAAGCCGTTGGGAAGTTGATGTCGTATAAGATCTTTCATAAGATTAATGTCTGGCACAAACATAAGGATTTGTTTCTAAATAAATACAGGATAAACCGCTATTAAAAAGCTTCTTTTAAGAATTGGCCTATCTTTTTGTACAGAAAGAATGCGACAAAAAAAATGAAGAATAACTATGATATTTATCTGAAATGTTTTCAAAATAGCGGCTTAATGTTATTTTTGTGGAACAATGGCCAAGACAAATCTGATAGCCCGTTTATTAGTTTGGAGGATTAAGCACATAGACGACAAGAAGTTCATCATGTTTCTTAGCGTACTTGTTGGTATTGTGGCTGGTTTTTCAGCTGTTGTTATTAAAAATACCGTACATTTAATTAAGAATATCCTGACAAGTGGTTTTGTAAAGGATTATCAAAACTATCTTTACTTTATTTATCCGGCAATAGGCGTATTATTAGCTGTTGTTTTTATACGTTTTATACTAAAACGCGCGGTTGGGCATGGTATTCCCACAACCTTATATGCCATATCCAAAGATAATGGCAAAATCAGAAGGCATAATATGTTTTCATCGGTTATTACCAGTGCTTTAACTGTTGGTTTTGGGGGTTCTGTAGGATTGGAGGGGCCAACTGTAGCAACCGGTGCTGCATGGGGTTCCAATATTGGGCGGTTTTTTCATTTGAATTATAAGCAAATCATGCTCTTGCTGGCTTGCGCCGGGGCAGGCGCAATGTCTGCTATTTTTAAGGCACCTATTGCAGCAATTGTTTTTGTGCTGGAGGTTCTTATGTTGGATTTAACTATGGCCTCTTTGCTTCCATTGCTCCTTGCATCAGTGTCGGCTGCTATTACTTCCTATCTTTTCCTGGGTATGGATGTTTTATATCCGATTAAAATTGTTGAGGGTTTTCAGATTCAAACGGTACCCTATTATATTTTATTGGGCGTTTTTGCAGGTCTTGTATCTGTATATTTTACCAGGATATATAAGTTTATTCAGGGTAGATTTGACCAGATGAAAGGTCCATGGATGAAATGGCTAATTGGAGGTAGTATTCTGGGAATGCTGATATTCCTTTTTCCTTCGCTATACGGGGAAGGATATGAAGCTACTAATAATGCATTACATGGAAATTACAATCACCTTTTTGACAATAGCCTTTTCTATGGATTGAAGGATAAAATGTTGTTTGTTTTTGTTCTTTTCCTTCTGGTTGTGTTTTTTAAGGCCATAGCCACATCCCTTACGTTCAGTGCCGGAGGAGTGGGAGGTATATTTGCACCCACTTTGTTTATAGGAGCCAACTCAGGTTTGCTTTTTGCCATGTTTATTAATTATGTTGGATTGTCAAACCTTTCGCTTAACAATTTTAGTCTTGTTGGCATGGGGGGGCTTATTGCAGGAGTGCTTCATGCCCCTTTAACAGCTATATTCTTGATTGCTGAAACTACAGGCGGTTATGCACTTTTTCTTCCCCTGATGATCGCAGCGACCATATCATTTGCAACGGTGAGGATTTTTGAAAAATATTCTGTCTATACCTACCAGTTGGCAAGACGAGGCGAGCTTTTTACACACGACAAGGATAAGGTTGTCCTTTCTATGATGAAGGTTTCAAGGCTTATTGAAACAAACTTTGAAACCATTCATGAGGGAGCGACCCTGGGGGATTTAGTGAAGGTTATATCACGTTCCACAAGAAATATTATTCCTGTTCTTGATGAAAACAGCATTTTATTGGGAATTGTATTTATCAATGACATAAGGCACATCATGTTTAAACAGGAGCTTTATGATGAGGTATTTGTAAAAGATTTGATGTTCATGCCCTCTCCATTGGTGGATCCGGATGAATCGATGGAAGATGTAGCACAGAAATTTCAAACTACCGAACATTATAATTTACCTGTTGTAAAGGATGGTCGATATCTTGGATTTGTTTCCCGTGCAAATGTATTTTCCTCATATCGCCGCTTGCTTAAGAAATTCTCAGAAGATTAATACCATTCATTTTTATTTATAACCAGACAAAAATCATATAAAGAAAAATGCTAAATCTTTCTTTTGAAGGAAAGAATCTATTATTTTTGCCTGTCCTTCAAACGGCTTTTATTGTGCCGGAATTTTTTAGCAGTAGTTTTTATAGCAGAAGATGGTAGAGAAAGGAAAACACCTTACACGGTTTTTACTTTGGCGTTTGCGAAATATCAAAGAACGCCGGTTTATCCTTTTTCTGAGTTTTATCATTGGGCTTTTAAGCGGTCTTTCTGCTGTTATTTTGAAGACTGCTATTCATAAACTGGATTTTTTTCTGAGTGAGTTTCTGCCCGCTCGAATACATTATGGCTATCTTGTTTTTCCTTTGATTGGGATAGGACTCACTGTGTTATACATTCGTTTTTTTGTGAAAGACAATATTGGACATGGGGTGTCTAAGATTCTTTATGCACTCTCCAGAAAAAATGCCCGAATAAAACGACACAATAATTATTCATCCATTGTAGCAAGTACTCTAACTATTGGATTTGGAGGCTCAGTGGGGGCAGAGGCTCCTATTGTGCTAACCGGAGCTTCCATAGGTTCTACAATTGGAAGTTATGTAAGGCTCAATTTTAAATCGGTAGCTCTATTGGTAGCTTGTGGTGCTGCAGGTGCTATTGCAGGTATTTTTAAGGCACCTATAGCAGGACTGGTTTTTACCCTGGAAGTATTGATGTTAGACCTTACCCTGGCTTCTATTGTACCTTTGTTAATTTCATCGGTAACCGGAGCAGTAGTGGCTTATTTTCTAATGGGTGAAGGTGTTGTACTAAGTGTTGGGAACACTTCTCCCTTTGATATGGGGAACATCCCTTTTTACATTTTGCTGGGCATTCTTGCCGGTTTTATTTCCCTTTATTTTACCCGGGCGACCATGTATGTAGAATCGAGAATTGGAAAGATTAGTGGTCCGTTTCAACGTATAGTTACAGGAGGGGTTATTCTTGCTGCATTAATTTATATTTTCCCCAGTCTTTATGGTGAAGGTAATCAAATGCTTCAGGGCTTATTAAATGGTTCTTCTTCAGGGGTTTCCGGCAATTGGTTCTTCGATTGGATGTCTGGGAATCAATGGTATTTGCTGGTATATTTAGGACTAATTATATTTCTAAAAGTTGTGGCTATGGCTGTAACCAATGGGAGTGGCGGAGTTGGTGGTATTTTTGGGCCAACACTTTTTGTGGGAGGTACAGTGGGTTTTTGGTTATCAAATTTTATTAATACGGCAGGATGGGCCAAATTACCAGAAGGAAATTTTGCGCTTGTGGGAATGGCCGGACTTATGGCTGGGGTGATGCACGCTCCCTTAACAGCTATTTTCCTTATCGCAGAAATTACAGGAGGCTATTCCCTGTTCATTCCGCTAATTATTACTTCTACTATATCTTATCTTACCATTCGGTATTTTACCCACTATTCTATTTATACGCATCGGCTGGCCGAGAGAGGAGAGTTACTTACCCATCATAAAGATGCTGTCGTACTCACCTTGATGCGTTTGGAAAAAGTAGTGGAAAAAGATTTTGTAACTGTTCATCCTGATGATAACCTGGGAACTTTGGTGAAATCAATCTCCAAATCCAGAAGAAATATTTATCCGGTACTCGATGATGAGCAACAACTGATTGGTATTGTTCTTTTGGACAATGTAAGAGAAATGATGTTTGATCAGGAGTTGTACGAGAATACCCTGGTTTCCGATTTAATGACTTTACCACCAGATGTTGTTGATATGACTGATAGCATGGAGGGTGTAATGAACAAATTTACCCAAACGCAAGCCTGGAACCTTCCCGTGCAAAAAGATGGGAAATATCTGGGGTTTGTATCTAAATCGAAAATTTTTAACGCCTACAGGGAGCTATTGGTTGAAGTTTCTGAATACTAAAAAAAGCCATCCTTTTCAGAATGGCTTTTCATAAAGTATAAATTTTTTATTCCATGTATTTTAAGTTTACAAAGTACATGATAATAAATGCGGCTGTTATTATCAGGTTAATCCATCCAAAGCTTATGATAACCAGAATGATATTTGCTAAAGCATAGAGATAGAATCCCATTTTCTTAAGCTGCCACATCATAATAGCACCATAAAGCGAACCTCCGGCCAGAACAACCAGAATAATTGATTTTACGATACCTCCACCAGAGGTGAAACCCGGCATGCTTTTAGCCAAACCTTCTAAAGCACCTGCTGCAAACAATCCCAAAATGGAAAACAATAGCAACAGACCACTGCCAATGAATGTGAGTATACACAAAACGGTTAAAAAAGTTGGTCGCTGTTTTGCCGCTTCTTGCGCATTTGTTTGTACATCTTTGTTTTCTTCCATAGTTTTTAAGATTAGAAGTTAATATTCATTCTAAATGTATAAAAAAATATGCTTGATTTAAATTTTTTTCAAAGTAAATCCTAATTTTTTTTTCTTAAAAACTTAATAATCAAATAGTAGTAATGTATATTAACAATGCTTTTTTTGAATACCGGAAGTAAATTTGCTAAAGGTTGATAAAAAAAAGTATAAATACTTGTAAATTAAATTATTAATAGATATAATTGTCAAGCTCAATCATTTTAGAATACCATTATGCCCAATTCGGAAACCAATCACCTGGTAGCTGAGAAAGAGGAAGGTTATGCTCGGTCGACTATTCTAGTTGTAGAGGATGAAGAGATCAGTTATTTACTGGTTCAGGAGATCCTTTCGGCCTACCCTGCAATCAATGTTATGAGGGCAAATAATGGAATCGAGGCACAAAAATTTCTTTCCAAACATCATAAGCAGGTCAGTCTGGTCCTTATGGACATTAAAATGCCCCTTTTAAATGGTTATGAGACAACCCGCTGGATTAAAGAATATTTTTCCTTGCCGGTTGTTGCCTTAACAGCATTTGTCCACCAAAATAGTATTGAAAAGTGTAAAGAATGTGGTTGCGATGACATGCTGATGAAACCCTTTGATTTGAACCACTTTTTAAAAATAGTGAAGAGGTACTGCAGACAAATTAGCTAAGAACCTGTTCTAGAATCAGCAAAATAATTTTTGAAAGCAAGATTATTATAATAATTTTGAAAGGTTTATTTTATTGTTTTATCAAATATATTACAAATACAACTCATGTTTAGCATGCAGTGTATGTGATGTAAAGAATCAGTAATAAGAATGAATTAGCATAGGTATTAATAACTTTTATAAAATCAGTAATAATGAATAGAGATACTAAAATATTTGATCTGATAGAACAGGAAAGGAAAAGGCAAATAAATGGAATTGAATTAATTGCCTCGGAAAATTTTGTAAGCGACCAGGTACTTGAGGCCATGGGCTCGGTGATGACCAATAAATATGCAGAGGGATATCCAGGAAAGCGCTATTATGGAGGTTGTGAGGTTGTAGACCAATCGGAAGACCTGGCCAGGGAACGATTAAAAGAGCTTTTTAATGCAGACTGGGTAAATGTGCAACCACATAGCGGGGCACAGGCCAATGCAGCAGTTTTTATGACTGTGTTAGACCCCGGTGATACCTTCATGGGACTCGATCTTTCACACGGAGGCCATTTATCTCATGGAAGTCCGGTGAACCTTTCAGGTATCCTCTACAATGCTGTTTCATATGGAGTAAAAGAAGAAACGGGCATGGTTGACTACGATATGATGGAAGAGGTTGCTCTTAAAGAGAAGCCCAAGATGATTGTTGGTGGAGCATCTGCTTATTCAAGAGAGTGGGATTACAAACGCATGCGCGAAATTGCTGATAAAATTGGTGCTTTACTTATGATTGATATGGCCCACCCTGCAGGTTTAATTGCGGCCGGATTGCTGGATAATCCGCTTGAGTATGCGCACATTGTAACTTCCACTACACACAAAACATTGCGCGGCCCAAGAGGTGGTATTATCCTTATCGGTAAAGATTTTGAAAATCCATGGGGCAAGACAACTAAGAAAGGTGTTGTACGAAAAATGAGTTCATTGCTCGATTCTGGTGTTTTCCCTGGAACTCAGGGTGGACCGCTGGAGCATGTTATTGCTTCCAAAGCTGTTGCCTTTGGTGAAGCCCTTACTCCTGAGTTTAAGGATTACCAACAACAGGTAAAGAAGAATGCACAGGTAATGGCCCAGGAATTTATTGATGCAGGGTACAAAGTAATATCAGGCGGAACAGATAATCATTCTATGCTTATCGATTTAAGGACGAAATTCCCTGATATTACCGGTAAGGAAGTGGAGAAAATCCTGGTAAATGCCCATGTTACTATTAATAAGAATATGGTGCCATTTGATTCACGTTCACCATTTAAAACTTCCGGTATACGGTTAGGTACTGCTGCCATAACTACCCGGGGTGTAAAAGAGAATCAAATCGGCGATATTGTTCGTCATATTGATAAAGTGATTTCAAACATTGATAATGAGGAGGTTGTGAAAGCTGTGGGGGAAAATGTACAGGCTATGATGAGCAAGTATCCATTATTTGCTTATTAAAACTATATTTAAAATTAAACGAAAAGGGACTTGTCAGGTCCCTTTTTTAGTATCTTAGAAAAAAATATATTATGGAATGGTATCTCATTGCGGCTGTTATTGGTGTAGGATTTTTAGCAGGATTCATTAACACGCTTGCCGGAAGCGGCTCTCTTCTAACTTTACCCATGCTGATGTTTTTGGGATTGCCTGCTAATGTAGCCAACGGCACAAATAGAATAGCCATTCTACTGCAAAATGTGGTAGGTGTAAGTAGCTTTAAACAACAAAAGGTGCTTAATGTTAAGCAGGGACTTTGGTTGGGAGTTCCTGCAATTTTAGGTTCTGTTATAGGTGCTCAAATTGCTATCAGTCTCAATGAGGAAATCATGGAAACCACCATTGGAGTTCTATTGGTCATCATGTTTTTTCTGATCATTTATAAACCCGATCGATGGGTGAAAGGACAGGCCGGCCATGTGGAGGCAAAGCCCGGAATTTTTCAAATGATTGTATTTTTCTTTATTGGTATTTACGGCGGGTTTATACAGGCAGGCGTGGGATTCTTTTTGCTTGCAGGATTGGTGCTAGGGGCAGGAGTAGATTTGGTAAAAGCAAATGCCTTAAAAGTGTTTATTGTATTGTTGTATACACCTATCGCTCTGGCTATCTTTATAATGAATGATCAGGTGAATTGGAAACTGGGATTGATCCTGGCTCTTGGCAATATGGCCGGCGCATTCGTGGGTGCACGCGTGGCTGTTAGCTGGGGACCTAAGTTTGTTCGTGTAATTCTGCTTTTGGCCATTCTTGTTTCTTCTATTAAATTGCTGGGAATATTTGATTTGATTTCCGGATGGATATCACAACTATAATAATTACCAAAGCTATAGGTCTGCTTGCTG
>CAYVSF010000033.1:0-3360 GCA_964453775.1 uncultured Bacteroidales bacterium | reverse complement strand
TTTTTGGAGGAGGTGGGTCATTATTAACCCTCCCCTTGTTAATTTTCATGGGGTTGCCTCCGCAACTTGCAAACGGAACCAATCGCATCGCCCTTATTCTTCAAAATGTGGTGGCTTCTGGAAGTTTTAGGCAGCAAAAGGTGCTGGATATGAAAACAGGTTTTCAGCTATTGCTACCTGCTTTGCCCGGGGCAATCCTGGGAGCTGTTATTGCCGTGAATGTTGATGACAGAGCCTTTGAACTTATTCTGGGGGCTCTTCTGGTGTTGATGTTTACCTTTGTTTTATTAAAACCCGGGTCTTGGGAAAGGGAAGAAGTTCACCCCTTTTTTAAACAAAGGCCATGGTTGGTATACCTGGGATTCTTTTTCATCGGTTTGTACGGTGGGTTTATACAAGCAGGGATTGGATTTTTTATAATTGCTTTATTGGTATTGGGAAAGGGGCTGGATTTAGTTCGGACTAATGCCCTAAAACTGTTTATTGTATTAATTTATAACAGTCTTGCCTTGTTGATTTTTATGATCCACGGAGAGGTCGATTTTAAAATTGGCGGAATACTGGCTATTGGCAATATGACAGGGGCTTTTATTGGAAGCAGGTTGGCCGTTAAAAAGGGGCCTAAATTGGTAAGGTACCTGCTTTTATTTGGACTCATCTTATCAGCAGGAAAATTACTGGGCTTGTTCGATTTTATTGAAGTTTGAAATAGTAGGTAATGGTTCCCTTCTGATAAGCAGGAGCATCCGGTTTTCTATCAAATTTTGCTTTCAGTGCTGCGCGCTTTGCTGCCTGTAATAACTTATCATCAAGTGTGGTGCTCCCTTTCTTTCCGGGTTCTGCTTTGGTTACATTTCCGTATTTATCCACGGTGATCTCTACCACTACTTTTCCTTCCAGCTGGTAGTTGTATTCCGGAAGTGGCAATGATTCGGGGTTTCTACCTGCCAGACTAAAGTTGATGCCATTATTCCCCATGCTTTCACCACCGGTGTAATTGTCTGAATCAATCGATCCTGTTTCGCTTCCCTGGTTTCCTTCTCCAGATGTTTCCCCCTCGCTACCAGTGCTGTTATTATCTTTATTCCTACCAGTATAGAGTGCATTTACGTTGACCTTTCTTTCTTCCTGTTTTTCTTCTTGTTTTTCCTCTGTTTGCTCTGTCGTTTCTTCTTTTATCTCTTCTGTCTTCTCTTCCTGTTTGCTTTCTTCCACCGGTGCATCTTCAAAATCCTGGGTTAGCACCGGAGATTCATCAACTGGGGTTTCCTCGGTTGGTGCTTGTTCCTGTTCCTGTGGTTCTGGTGTTGCTTCCTGAACGGCTTCTGCAGTTTTGGGTTCAACCGGTCCGGCAGCTTCTTCCATATCGCCAAAATTGATCAATATGCCCTCTTCGCCCGGGAGGGGTAAAGGAGTGGTGAAGCCGACAATAGCAAATACAATTGCCAGGGCTATGTGAAATAGCAATGTGCCTGCAATACCTCGTTTATGTTCCTTTATAAAACTGCTCATTATTTAGCCTGGGTTGCCAGAATTAATCTCCATTTATTATCTTTTGCAATATTCATCACATTTACCACCTCCTGCATAGAAACAGTTCTCTCAACGTGCAAACTGATAGTAGGTTCTTCTATATTTTCCTGTGCAAATCGTTGTCTTAATATGCCCTCTATATCCGAAAGAGGGACAGGTGTCTGACCAATATAATATTCCGAATCAGCCGTAATGGATACAGTGGCATAAGGACTGGCTGAAGTCTGGTGTGAACTCTTGGGCAGTAAAAGCTTTAAAGCATTTGGTGCAATCAGGGTTGAGGTTACCATGAAAAAGATCAACAGTAAAAACACGATATCCGTCATGGATGACATGCTAAAGCTTGCATTCACTTTACTTCTTCTTTTTAATGCCATAATCTCCTATTCTACAGGTTCATTCAATAAATCCATAAACTCAGTGGTGTTCGCTTCAAGCAGGAAAATTACTTTCTCTACTTTCGCTACCAGCACATTATAAGCAAGATAACCAATAATACCCACGATTAAACCGGCTACGGTTGTTACCATGGCCGTGTAGATTCCATTGGATAGCAAAGAAACATCAATATTGTTACCCGCGTTTGACATATCGTAGAAGGCACGAATCATTCCCATTACTGTACCCAGGAAACCAATCATTGGAGCTGCTCCTGCAACGGTAGCAAGGGTTGGGAGTCCTTTCTCCAGTTTTGAAATCTCAAGGTTTCCCACATTTTCAATCGCTGTATTGATATCATTTAAAGGTCTTCCAATGCGTTGAATTCCCTTTTCTATCATTCTCGCAACCGGGCTATCAGTCGATTGACATAATGTCAGCGCTGATTCAATTTTATCATCATGGATATAATCCTTGATTCTGTTCATAAAATTGATATCAGTCCTGGAAGCCCTCTTGATTGCAAAGTAACGTTCGGTGAAAATATAAACTGCAAGAATGGATAATATTAGTATAGGAACCATAATCCATCCACCTTTCAGGGCTAATTGAAATACCGATAGCTTCAGTTCACCGGCTTCTTCTGCCATAGCCATGCCTGCTGTATCAGTAATTGCTGTTTGTAAGAGAATTAATAGCTTCATTTTTTATCGTTTATTTATGGATTGAACGGCTACAAATGTATTTTATTTCCTTGAATAATACCCTACAATAATTATTCCTCTTTTTGTTCATTTTGTTCTTCTTCATCCTTGGTTTTTTTATCTCTTTTAAACCTGCTCCAAAAATTCCGGAATAAGGCCTCGAAAGAATTGAATTCTTCCTGGTAAAGAATCCCTACACCCTGGGTGTAGGGTGATTCTTCGTAAATGAGTTTGTCATTGGATTCGTTGAATGCTTTAACCCTTAACTTCCCGCTTTTGTTCAACTTAAAATCAACATTAAAGTCACCCACAAGATCGCTGGTTCTTTGTTGATTTTGTCCTCCATATCCCAGATTCCCATTAATACTTAGGCGATCGTTCAAAAGTTGTGTTGACAGGGCCACCTCCACCTGGTCTTTGGATATTTCATCTCCCGGCCGGTAATTAACTCCGATATCCCATTCGTCGCTTATTTGTGAAAGCCAGTGACTAAGTTGGTTGGAAAGCAACTCGCTTGTGGTCACGGATGTGATACCCAGCGAACCGGAGGCATATTCATTGCCTGGTTGTGTAGTGGTTGTATAAGACTGATCTGGTAAAAAGTTATTAATGACAAGTAGGGATAAAAACTGTTTGTTCAACTTTTCCTGGGTGTTTATAACATTGTTTACCCTTGTCCTTGTATCCTCATCAGCGGATGGAAGATAAATGTCAAACCTGATATTTGGATTGGTTAGCTTTTCTG
>CAYVSF010000032.1:0-13022 GCA_964453775.1 uncultured Bacteroidales bacterium | reverse complement strand
CCGGCCCTAAGTGCTCGCTTTTAACTTTGGTTATGAGGATCAAACCATATGGCTGCATTGTGCCAAAGAAGGACGTAAACTTGATGTGCTGAAGCGCAATAACAATGTTTGCGTGGAATTTGATACTGATCACCGTCTATTTGCCCGCCATGATCATGTGGCCTGTTCCTGGAGAATGGCCTATAAAAGTGTAATCGTAGACGGCGAAGCAGTTTTTGTAGATGATTACGACGAAAAAATGAAGGGGCTCAATATTTTAATGAAAAACTACAGCGACAAGGAATTCAAATATTCTAAGCCGGCAGTAGATAATATTCAAATTATAAAAATTCCTATAGCGTCCATAACCGGAAGATCTTTTGAATACTAAATAAAAGGACAAAAGAGATGGCGGAACAAGTAAAAATCATAAATCCTTTTAAAGGAAAGCCCGGTTATCAGTGTTTTGGGTGTTCTCCAAATAATAATAAAGGCTTACAGCTGGAATTCGTAGAAACTAAAGAAGAACTTATCTCCCGATGGCAACCCAAAAACTATATGCAGGGCTATGATCATGTGCTGCATGGCGGTATTCAATCTACCCTGATGGATGAAATTGCAAGCTGGACAGTTTACATAAAAGCCAAAACCGCAGGGGTAACAGCACGAATGAATGTAAGCTATCACAAGCCTGTTTATACTAACAAAGGAGTGATAACGATACACTCCAAACTCGTTTCAATTCAAAAAAGATTTGCAGATATTCACGCCTGGATTGAAGATGCGGAAGGAAAAAAATGCTCTGAAGCGGATATCCGATATTTCATCTATCCGGAAAATATTGCAAAGCTAAAACTACATTATCCGGGAATTGAAGCCTTTTATGAATAGGACTACGTAAGGTGATTCCTAATTGCCCTGGAAAAACCATTTTTTGTATTGGGGGGACAATTGTAAAACAAATTCTTTAATTCGTTTGGCGCATTATCCACCACATAACTCAAATTGGCGTATTCAAGCATATCCAAATCATTGTAATCATTTCCAATGGCAAAACTGGCTTTTAAGGGGATATTCAGAAAATTGCACAACCACTGCAGTCCATGCCCTTTTGAAACATTCTCGGGAAAGATTTCCATCCATAGGGATTCATGATCCAGGGGTGAAGTCGTTCGAATATATTTTACATCATTCATTTTGGCAGCCATGCGATAAAAAAGACTGTGGTCCTGTCCAAAAATAGCCACAAACTGACAGGCATGATCATATTCGTGATCATCAGGTTCTAATGGGAATGCATACTCCTTATAAATTTCAATTCTCCGCTCAAAATCAGCATTATACCTACTGGAACGATAATAGTAAAACTTGTGGTTATGGGGAATTATTTTATGGATCATAAAGTCTACATCTTCCTCCATAAAAAGCCTGGAAATCCTCTCTACCTTTGTATCGTCCAGGTAATGAGAATGTAATAACTCTTTGTTATGCCAGTCAAAAATACCCGCACCTGAAGAAAACACCAGGTAATCAATGGGAAAATCGTCAGCCAACACGCGTATGGCCGAGAGGTAATTCCTTCCGGTAATAACAGCCCTCTGAATCCCTTTTTTCCCAAGCTGGATGAGTGTGTTATAATCCTCATCACTTATCTGATGGTTCTTATCAAACAGGGTTCCATCCAAATCAGAAGCTACAATTTTAATCATTCTAACATCTTTTATATCAACTCATAAGTACTAATATGCGCTGGCGAATCAAGGGTATCCAGAATGCGCTCCAATAAAATGCCCTCGTCTGTATTATAATCGTAACCAAAGGTTGCCCTAACACCCATAGAAGTAAAACGAACTGCTCTATCCAGAGCCATTGGCAGGCTGTCTCCCTGTAATAATGAACCTACCACTACACTGGCAAATGCATCGCCTGTTCCGGGGTAATTTGCGGGCAGATAGTTACATGAGACCTTCCAAAAACGCTTATCCTTACTGTTATATGCGACAACAGCGGTCTGGTTTTTTCTCCTTCCCTCAGGCACGCTTGTTACGACAACAGTTTCCGGACCTTTTTCTGAAAGATCGACAATCCATTCTTTTATCGTATTGATCGATATCTTTTTTGGATAAGGTTTATTTAGTAAAAGGGCTGCCTCCGTTAGATTTGGTGTGATGACATCCGCTTCGGGAATTAAACTTTGCATTTCCGTTACATGCTCCTGGCTTAAAGGTGCATAAATTTTCCCATCATCCCCTAAAACCGGATCAACAACAACCCACTGGTTCTCCCGGCGGAAATCATGTATAAAACTTCGAACAATTTCGATTTGCTCATGTGACCCAAGAAAACCGCTATAAATCGCATCAAAAGATAAATCCAGCTTCTTCCAATGATTGATAATGGATTGCAACTGAGTTGTCATATCCACAAAATGAAAATCCTTAAATTTACTATGTGTGGATAGAACAGCGGTAGGCAAGGGACAAACCTGAGTGCCCATTCTACTTAAAATCGGAATAACTACAGTAAGAGAAGCACGGCCAAAACCTGACAGGTCATGTATGGCAGCAACTTTCTTTACGGGATTTAACATCTTCATTTCAAATAACTTTCAAGTTTGTTTAGAGCATCTTTCCATCCATAAAAGGAAAGCATCTACAAAAATACGTTTTTTTACAAATTCATTGCCCGCACATTTAAGCGGATCTGAAAATCATCATAATAGCTATAGCGGGTATCAAAAATCCATTTCCACTCCATGGTATTCCTCCCATTCGGCATATCAACAAAAACTAAAGGCTTAACTCCACTTAAATTTCCTTCTTCATCGATAAGTTCTTCTTCGTAATCTGCAATTAGGCAGGTTTTTCCTGAAGGAAGAATGGATAAATGATTTCTTTGGATAGAGGCTTCAAAACCTTTCAAATCGGCAGGCCTGTAATTCCGTTTTTGCACGAGAAAATCAGCCAAAAGAACATTTAGTTGATTCAAAACATTAAGAGAGACCACGAAATCAGCATCGGAAGGTAATTCAAATCGATAGCGATCATACACTGTTAGCAAAGGACGCCCCTTATGATAAAGCTTCTTTTTTGTATGCTTGTAGAGATCCCAGATCACACCTCCTGTCAGATCGGCCTCCACAAATTCTATATTTTTAAAAGATTGAAGTCGGTTTCTTATCTGGCGGGGATGCCGAATATCGATAAGAATTAGCTTATTAAACATTCTTGATAAAGCTTCATAGGGAAGATCAAGCAACCAACCACTTCCCAAAATAACAGCTTTCCCTTTTTCTTTATTTTTTGCCGATTGTAAAATGTAATGATGGGAGCATTTCAGGTGTTTATCCCAGTTTTTCCTTTCCCTTAAATATCTAGACATAATTCCTTCCTGATCCCCGACAAAAGACATCTTTCTTAGTATCATTCTTTGTTTAAACGAGTGCATAGGGTGGTATTTAGTAATACAAAACTAACAAAAAACCATAAGCGAACATTCACGGATCAATATTGTGTATTAACTTTGTATTCCTTTTAAAAAAGTTGCCAGGCAAAATTGTTATAAAAAATATATTAAATATGGACACGAACTTTATAAATGCCAAACTTCATCATATAGCTTTTGAAAGCCTAACGAAAGATGGAATTAAAACATCTTCAAAAGAGACCATTCAAAGGGCAGAAAAAGCGTTAAATAAGATTTATGCTATTTCTAACAAAGAGCGAAATACCTCTAACACCTTAATTGCACTGGATGATCTGATTGCAGAAGTCATGAAAATACATGCAATTACCACTCTAATGGCCTATGTTCATCCGGAAAAAAATTTAAGGGAAGAAGCGTTAAAACAGAGTGCCCAACTTAGCAAGTTTTTTAATAAATTGGGAATGGACAGGCAGCTTTTTCAGGCTTTGAAAAACTATAGCACAACAAGTGAAGCTAAAGCATTAAACGATGCACAGCGCAAATTTCTGGATGAAACTTTGCGCGATTTTAGGCGGAATGGACTTGAATTGGATGACGAGAAACAAAAGAAAATAAAAAAAATACAAGATGAGCTTTCCGATATGGCCATCGAATTTGAGCATAACATTAATGCGCATGAAGATTACATTCTAATTACCGAAGAGGAGAGCAAAGGACTTCCTGAAGATTATAAAGAAGAAAGAAAGACCAGGGAAGGAAAGTACAAGATTGATCTCTCCTATCCCTCCTATATTCCCTTTATGAAGTATGCAGAGAATGATGAACTGCGAAAAGATTTGAGTATAAAATTCCGAAACATAGCTGCAGATAAAAACCTGGCTATCTTAAAAAAGATATTAATCAAAAGGAAAGAACTTGCTTCTATTTTGGGCTATTCTTCTTATGCCGCCTATCAAACCGAAGTAAGGATGGCAAAAGGACCTGAACATGTATGGAAATTCGAAGAAAAACTTAAAGAAAAAGTAAAGAAAAAGGCTCTGCGGGATAAAAAAGAGCTTTTAGAAATTAAGAATGCAAATAGCTCGAAATCTTCGGATACAATTTATTCCTGGCAGGGAGCATATTACACAGAAAAGCTTTTAAAAGAGAAGTACGAAGTTGATCACGAAAAAATAAAAACCTATTTCTCTTTAGATAATGTACTGGAAGGCCTTTTTGATATTGTTGAGAAACTTTATGGAATTCAGATAGAAGAAATAAAAAAAGAAAAGAGTGTATGGCATAAGGATGTGAGGCAATTTGTGATTCGAGAAAGCCACCAGGATATCGCCGGTTTTTATTTAGACTTGTTTCCAAGAAAAGGGAAATTTCACCATGCGGCCTGTTTTGATATGATTCCGGGAAAGGCTACTTCTAATGATTACCAACATCCGGTTTCTGCATTGGTATGCAATTTCCCAACCCCGGGCCAAAATCAACCATCACTTCTCCCTCATGGTGATGTTGAAACCCTGTTCCACGAATTTGGCCACTTAATGCACCAACTACTAACCCGTGCCGAGCTGGCAACGCAATCGGGAACATCTGTATCAAGAGACTTTGTAGAAATGCCGTCTCAAATTTTTGAGCATTGGGCCTGGCATCCGGAAGCACTTAGCTTGTTTGCCCGACACTACCTGACAGATGAAATGTTGCCAGATGAGCTAATAAACAAATTGAATGACTCGAAGAATGTGGCCAGCGGAATTCATAACCTGCAACAAATCTTTTATGGCACCTTAGATTTTACGCTTCACGATAGGTATGATCCCGAAGGAGAAAAGAATACTTCGGAACTTGTGGAGAAGCTCCAGGAGGAGATAACGCTATATCCATTTGTCAAAGGCACGCATTTCGAAGCCGGTTTTGGACATCTAATGGGATATGCAGCCGGTTATTACAGTTATCTATGGGCAAAGGTTTATGCAGAAGACATGTTTAGCATATTTAAGGAGAAAGGAATTTTAAACCCAGATGCCGGTCAAAAGTTGAGAAAAACAATCCTGGAAAGAGGTTCTGAAAAAGATGAAATGGAAATTGTGAAAGACTTTTTGGGCCGGAAACCCAATGAGAAAGCATTTCTTCTCTCAATAGGCCTCAAAGAATAGCCCGATTAAATTGATCTTTTGTCGTATTTGCTGTAAATTCCTGATAAATTGCCCCTTAAGCAATTGAACAGCAGGTCTAGTTATTTGTTAAATAAATAAAACGACAATTATAACACAATAAGCTATGAGACAAAAGATCACAATATTTTTAACAATCCTCCTGCTAACAGGAAGCATAAATATATTTGCGCAGGAAGCCAACGAAATCGATCTCTTTAAAGAAGACAAACCTCTCAACTGGAGTACCTCCGATACACTTTACACTTATAAGTGGAATGAGGGATCTGGAAATTGGACGATTTATCAACGTGAAATCCGCAAATTCAATAAGAGAGATAAGCCAATGACGCTTTTCCTTCAGACCAAAGATAACGTGAAGGATAAATGGATCAACTCCATTCGAACTTCTTATACTTATGATACTAATGGTAATGAAGTTCAAGAGCTCGTTGAAGTTTGGAACACCGATTTCCAGGACTGGTTAAATGCAGAATTAAAAACAACAGGTTACGATAACATGGGAAACCGAAGCGAAATTCTTTTTCAGGAATGGCATCGCCCGGTAGGAGAATGGATCAACACCATGAGGTACATCATAAAATACAGCCCTAATGGGAACCAGAATCAAATTGTTATTCTGATGTATGATGGCGCAAAAGACAGTTGGGAAAACTACAGACGATTTAATATGGAACATCAAAGTAAGTTTGCTCCGCCCAAAAGAGTCTTTGTTGAAAACTGGGATCCCTATAGTTCTGAATGGAAGATGCAAGGCAGGTATAATATTCGTTACAATTTTAGGGGTGATAAAACGCAGGAAACACGATCAACCTGGAATCAGAGTCAAAAAAACTGGATAAATGGATTGCAGCTTAAATGGGAATACAATAAAAAAGGCAACCTAACCCTCAACACCAAAGAAAAATGGGATTTCAGCCAGAGGGAATGGATTAAAGCTTCAAAATTGACACGAGAATATACAGAAGATGGTAAACTTCTGTTTGAAAATGAATTCAAATGGAATAATCAAAATCAAAGCTGGGAATTGCTGAATAAATTCCGATTCTCAAATGAGCTTGAGGACAAAAACAAGGATTTATAAACCGGGTGAATAAATCATTCCTATAACTTCCCAACAAGTTTTTTTGGTTAGTCCAGCTTTAACACAGCCAAAAATGCTTGTTGGGGTACTTCTACATTGCCCACCTGACGCATTCGCTTCTTCCCTTTTTTCTGCTTTTCCAGAAGTTTTCTTTTACGTGTGATATCACCGCCATAACATTTCGCAGTAACATCCTTACGAAGGGCTTTAACGGTCTCTCGCGCAATTATTTTTGAACCTATTGCTGCCTGAATTGCAATATCAAATTGCTGTCGGGGGATCAACTCTTTCAGTTTCACACACATTCTGCGCCCGAAAGTATAAGCATTATCTTTGTGAATAAGCGTGGACAGGGCGTCCACCATTTCTCCGTTGAGCAAAATATCCAGACGAACAAGATGAGCTGTTTCAAAGCCGGTCTGGTGATAATCGAAAGAAGCGTACCCCCTTGAGATGCTTTTTAGTTTATCGTAAAAGTCGAATACAATTTCCGAAAGAGGCATTTTAAATGAAACTTCCACGCGGTCGTTTGGAAGGTATATTTGATTCTTAAGCTCGCCCCTCTTATCAATACACAGTTTCATAATTTGCCCCACAAACTCCGATTTGGAGATAATCTGGGCATGTATAAAAGGTTCTTCAATATAATCAATTTCCGTTGGTTCAGGCAATCCTGAAGGGTTATGCACTTCTATAATTTCCCCTTGCTTTGTATAAACACTGTAAGAAACGTTCGGTACGGTTGTAATAACATCCATATCGAACTCCCTGTCCAGGCGCTCCTGTATAATCTCCATGTGCAACAATCCAAGAAATCCGCAGCGAAATCCAAAGCCCAATGCTGCTGAAGATTCCGGCTCAAATGTAAGGGATGCATCGTTGAGTTGCAGCTTTTCCATGGATGCCCTTAAGTCCTCATAATCATCAGCATCTACAGGATATATACCAGCAAACACCATAGGCTTCACATCTTCGAATCCACTAATCGCTTTATCGCAAGGTTTCTCAAAATGCGTAATGGTATCTCCCACCTTTACTTCCCGCGATGTTTTTATGCCTGAAATAATATAACCCACATCGCCCGCTGCCAATTTTTTGCGGGGTTCATGTTTTAATTTCAGCGCGCCAATTTCATCGGCATAATAATCTTTGCCGGTGTTTACAAATTTTACATGATCCCCTTTTTTCAAGGTGCCGTTAATAATTTTAAAAAAGGCTTCTATACCACGGTATGAATTAAAAACAGAATCAAATATTAAGGCCTGAAGCGGTGCATTCTTATCCCCAACTGGAGCAGGCACCTCATGCACAATTCGCTCTAAAATCTCATCCACGCCCACACCTGTTTTACCACTGGCTTCAATGATATCTTCTCTCTCACAACCAATTAATTCAACAATCTGATCCTTCACTTCATCTGGCATGGCAGCCTCCAGATCCATCTTATTCAGCACGGGAATAATTTCCAGATCGTGCTCCATAGCCAGGAAGACATTGGAAATTGTTTGGGCCTGCACGCCCTGTGTTGCATCAACAATAAGCAAAGCACCTTCACATGCTGCAATTGAACGCGAAACTTCATAGGAAAAATCAACATGCCCCGGGGTATCAATAAGATTTAGGGTATATTCTGCACCCTCATGCTTATGCAGCATCTGTACTGCATGACTTTTTATAGTAATACCACGCTCACGCTCCAAATCCATATCATCCAGCATCTGGTCCATATATTCCCGATCAGTTACAGAATTTGTTTTCTGTAAAAGCCTGTCGGCAAGTGTGCTTTTCCCATGATCGATATGTGCCAGAATACAAAAGTTACGAACATTCTCCATTCAAAATAGTTTTCTGTGCTTCGTGCAAAGATATTTAATATTCGCAAATAAATGCAATCTCTAGAAAGAGGCTGACACAATTTTTTTAATATTATCGGAGCGGCCGAGGGTATAATAATGTATTCCAGGAACATTTTTTTTGATAAGTTCTTTGGATTGTGCCACAGCCCATTCAACACCCAACTCTCTGACTTCTTTATTGGAAGTACATTTTTTTACTTCTCTTTCCAGCTCCTCGGGCACTTCCACATGAAAAGTTTGTGGCAATAATCGAATATCATTTAATGATGTTAGTGGTTTCATGCCGGCAATTATAGGTACATTAATTCCAACAGAACGACATTGCTCAACGAATCTAAAGTAATGGCTGTTATTAAAAAACAATTGTGTTACGATATACGAGGCTCCTTTATCCACTTTTTGCTTTAAGTAGTGTAAATCAGATGCAGAATTAGGAGCTTCAAAATGTTTTTCCGGATAACCGGCCACACCAACGCAAAAATCACTGGCTTCTGCCTCTTTTACATCATCATACAGATAAATTCCTTTATTCATTTTCATGATTTGCTACACCAGTTGGTCGTTATGTCCATGCCCATCCTCTTCAGGCATGAACATTCTTTTACCACCCTGTGGATCTCCCCTTAAGGCCAACAAATTCTTAATCCCCAAAAAATTCAGATCAATTAAAGCCTCCTCGGTTTCATGCCGGTTGAAACCTCCGCAAATCAAATGAGGGACAACGGGAATGTTATACCTGTGTTTAATGGAAGCTGCAATGGCAACAGTCCCCGGTCGCTTCCTTACAACTCTTTTTTCGGCAAGCCCATCTTCCCTGTTTTTATAAACAATCTCCTCCTGATGATAGGTAACATTAATATAGGACGGCCCATAATCAATAAGGGGATCAATAGCATCAAAAATCTGCTGAATATTATGTCCCTTCAAGGGAGGCAAAAGCTCAAAAGTAAATAAAGGGGACTTTGAGCTTTCTATCATTTCATTTACTTTCACTGTCCTGCTCATAGCTAAATCGTTTTAATTATTTATTCCCTGCAAGATATTTCCTTATCCAATCCGGAGATCTATCCTTTCGTTGGGCATAATCCTGCAACTGATCTTCCTGAATCTCACTTGCTGTGAAATACACGGCATCCGGATGAGACAGGTACAATCCCGATACACTGGCAGCAGGCTGCATCATAAAATTATCGGTGAGCCCTACGCCAATTTGTTTATCGGCTCCTAACCAGGTAAAAAGCTTCTCTTTCTCAGAATGGTCGGGCAAGGAGGGATATCCATAAGCAGGCCTTAAGCCCCGATAGTTCTCTTGTAAAAGCTCTTTTGCACGCATTTTTTCACCCGGCGCATAGCCCCAAAACTCTTTTCGAAGCCTTTCATGCAATCTTTCTGCCATCGCTTCTGCCAGCCGCTGAGCAATAGTTTTAGCCATTAAAGCATAATAGCTATCATTCTCAGACTCGAATTCACTTACCAACTCATCAATCCCATGCCCGGCGGTAGCCACAAACCCACCAATAAAATCTTTCCCCCCACTTGGATGGGAAAGAATATAGTCAGCCAGGCATAAATTATTTTTATTCCCTTCTTTCTTTTTCTGATTTCGAAGGAAGCAAAAAACCTTCTTCGGATTATCTTTTTCCCAGGGACTTTCCACAACGACATCGTCCCCCACAGAAAAAGCAGGCGCAATGCCAAGAACGCCATCCACAGAAATACGCTCTTTTACCTTATCCCGATGCAAAAAAGCTTTTGCATCAGCTATCAATTTACCGGCTTCTTCAGCTAGCACCGGATCCTGGAGTACAGACGGATATTTACCTTTTATTCCCCATGCATGCAGAAAATAAGTCCAATCGATGTAGTTTCTCAATTCATCAATGGAGTAATTCCGGAATACTTTCCTGCCAATGAATTTAGGAACCGGTGGATGATACGATTCATCAATTTTATAAGCATTAGACCGGGCCGTCTTAATATCAACAAATAACATCTTTTGCCTTTGTTGTGCATACTTTTCCCGCAAGGCCTCCTGTTTGTTTCTAATTTCCTGGAGGTATGCATCTCTAATCGATGGATTCAATAATGATTTTGCTGTCTGTGCTGCCAGGGAAGCATCCTTTACGTGTACTACCGGTATTTTTGTTAAAGAAGCCAGCTTAACTGCCGTATGTAAATCAGAGGTAGTGGCACCTCCAATCATGACAGGAGTTTTTAACCCCGCTCTCTCCATTTTACGGATCAATTCTTCCATTTCATAAAGAGAGGGGGTTATCAAACCACTTAAACCTACAAGTTGAACATGACTTCTTTTCATTTCTTCTATTATCTTATCTGCCGGAGCCATCACTCCCATGTCAATTATTTCATATCCATTGCAGGATAAAATCAATCCTATAATATTTTTTCCGATATCATGTACATCTCCTTTTACCGTTGCAAGAAGTATAGAGGGTTTTACCTGGGTATGGCCTTTTGCTTCATTTTGTCTCTTGATGATGGGTTCAAGATAAGCAACGGCCTGTTTCATTACCCGGGCACTCTTCACTACCTGGGGAAGGAACATCATTCCCTTTCCAAACAGCTCTCCAACCCGTTTCATGGCATCCATTAGGGGACCTTCAATAATATCAAGGGCTTGATCGTAACCAGGTAATAACTCTTCAAGATCTGTTTCGATATACTTCCCTATACCTTTTACCAAAGCATGCCTCAATCTGTCTTCAACAGGCTCACTTCGCCAATTAACTTCATGCTCTTGTCCGTCATTATTTGCTTTTAGTTTCTCTGCATAAAGCGTTAGTCGTTGTGTTGCATCTCTTCTTTTATTAAGGATGACATCTTCAGCGAGCTTCCGCAGCTGTGGATCAATCTCATCATAGACCTCCAGCAAGGCCGGGTTCACAATACACATGTCCAGGCCGGCTTTTGTCGCATGATAAAGAAACACGGCATGCATGGCCTCCCTTACGCGGTTGTTGCCCCGGAAAGAAAACGACAAATTGCTGATGCCTCCACTCACTTTACTGCCGGGTAATTCGTTTTTTATCCACTTCACCGCCCTGATAAAATCATTGGCGTAATTCGCATGCTCCTCAATCCCTGTAGCTACAGCAAGTACATTGGGATCAAACACAATATCCTGTGGAATCCAGCCTGCTCTTTGGGTAAGTAAACGATAAGCACGGGCTGCTATATAAATTTTTTGCTCGTAATCCACCGCCTGACCATGTTCATCAAAAAGCATAATTACCGCTGCAGCACCATACCTTCTCACCATTACGGCTTTTTCAATAAAATTTTGTTCTCCATCTTTTAAACTAAGACTATTAACGATTGCTTTTCCTTGGGTACATTGTAATCCCGCTTCAAGAACATTCCAGTCGGAGGAATCAATCATGAATGGAACCCTTGCAACAGCAGGTTCACTTGAAAGCAGGTGAATAAAGTTTCGCATCGCTTTTGGGGCATCCAACATGGCATCATCCATACAAACATCCAGGGCCTGTGCACCTTCTTCCACCTGACTAATAGCGATCTCCAAAGCCTCATCATACTTTTCTTCATGAATAAGCCGCGCAAACTTTTTAGAACCTGCCACATTGGTTCGTTCACCAATATTGATAACATTCTTTGTTGCATCAATAAATAGTGGTTCAAGACCAGATAGGACAGTCTTCCGGGATGGATTAGGCAATTGTCTGGGAGCAGCACCCTTTACCAATTTCGATAATTCTTTAATATGAAAAGGACTTGTGCCACAGCATCCGCCCAGAATATTCAAATGGCCTTTATTTACACTATCTCTCAATTCCTCGACCATCTCCTGGGCTGACTGATCATACTCTCCCAGCTCATTGGGCAGACCGGCATTGGGGTGTAGACTCAAATAGAAACGGGAAATGGCATTCAATTCTTCTGTAAAAGGTTTTAACTGTTTTGCTCCCAGGGCACAATTTAATCCTACCGAAAAAGGTTCATAAGGCTCAATTGAATAATAAAACCCTTCCAATGTCTGTCCTGTCAGTGTGCGCCCACTGGCATCATTCAGTGTAACAGAAACCATGACCGGAACATCCTTTTTCAATTTACGCTTTAAATCCGCAATGGCATGTAAAGCAGCTTTAGCATTCAGGGTATCAAAAATGGTTTCAATCAATAATAGATCTGCTCCTCCCTGCAAAAGTCCATCCGCTTGTTGGTAATAAGCCCTGTATAGCTGGGTATAGTTAACATCCCGGCTTGCAGGGCTTTCAACTTTCGAAGACAGTGAGGCTGTTTTGTTGGTGGGTCCCATACTGCCTACCACAAATTTTACTGATGCATCAGGATGTGCCTTTTTAAATATTTCTACTGATTCGCGAGCAAGAGAAGCAGCAGCATAATTCATTTCAAATGCCCGGTCCTCTAAGCCATAATCCGCTTGGGATATCCGGTTCGCATTGAAGCTATTGGTTTCTATCAAATCGGCCCCGGCTTCCAAATAAGATTGATGAACCTCCCTGATTATTT
>CAYVSF010000031.1:0-13043 GCA_964453775.1 uncultured Bacteroidales bacterium | reverse complement strand
CGGATGACAAGCTTCCCTGCAGGAGATTCCCCAAAAAAAGGCTTATGGTAAGGATTCTTGCAGCGCAAAATCGTCTAAGTGTCGAGTTTGCACATGTTTTAACCGATGGCAGTGGAGGTTTTGAGTTCTTAAAAACCATTCTATTGTTGTATGCCGAGGCAAAAGGAAAGACCATTCCCCGGGATTATACACTCCTAAAACCGGAGGATGACATCTCAGAAGAAGAGTATGAAGACGCCTATAAACGTTATTTCAAGGAGGACATTCCTCCCATGGTGAAACGCTCTACGGCGTTTCACCTGCCCTGCGCCCTCGATCAAAAACCCCGATTTAAAATCACAAGAATAAAACTAGCTATCAGTGATTTAAAAGCTTTAGCTGAAGTAAAAAAAGTAAGCATTACAGATTATCTTGTAGCGGTTTACTTGTATGCTTTACAAGAGATTTACGAGGAGACCCGTTCTTTCAACAGGTACAAAAAGAACAAAGTCCTGCGCGTGCAGGTGCCGGTAAACCTGAGGAATATTTTTCCCTCTGCCACCATGCGAAATTTTTCATTGTTTGTAATGCCAGAGATCGACTTACGACTGGGACATTATACCTTCAATGAAATTCTTCGAAGAGTATACCATCAAATACGCCTGGAAACCGATGAAAAACTTATCAATAAAAACATCTCCAGAAATGTAGGAAGTGAAAAGAAAATCTATGTTAAAAGTATTCCTTTGTTTCTAAAAAGCCTGATCTTAAAACTGAAACATAAATCCCTGGGGACAAGCCAGTACAGTGGTGTTATCACCAACCTGGGAAAAGTTAACCTGCCCAAAGAAGTGGAAGATATTTGTGATCATTTTGTTTTTACGCCTCCACCTCCCAATACACTTTTGAAAGTAAATTGTGGTATAATAGGGTTTGGGAATCAGTTGATTTTAAGTTTTGGAAATGTAACGAAATCTAAACTACTGGAAGAAAAGTTTTATCACTTTCTCCAGGATCAGGGTGTTGAACTTGAGATTGAAAATCATGGAAATTCGTATTAATTTTATCTTTTTAAGCGATCAAATTATTCACTATGAAAACCTGTAATTATTGCGGTGTAGAGCTGGAAGAGAACATGAACTTTTGTCCGTTATGCGGTGAGCCTGTAATTGAGAACCACATCAATCAGCACGAACTTATTCGAATAAAAAAACAGGAACATCAGGGAAAATTTCTGAGTGACTACCAAAAACTATCGGGATCAGAAAAGAGAAAAATTTTCCGGGAAGTGGCCGGCATTGTATTTCTATCGGCCATGCTTTTTCCATTTATCATTGATTTTATTGTTGATACAACAATCACCTGGTCGCGATACTCCATTGCGGTATGCGCTGTTCTTCTTGTCAATACAACGATGGCCAGCTACTGGCTGAAGAAACCCGCCCTATTGTTATTTGGGAGCTTCGTTTCCACCTCAGGTCTTCTTGTTTTTCTGGACATTCTTCACGGTTCCATTGGTTGGGGTGTAAAATTGGGGATACCCTTACTTTTTGCAGCTTATTTGATTATTTACGGCCTTATTTTAATCGTAAAACATGCACGCAAGAAGGGATTGAACATCATTGCTTTTTTTGTTATTGCGCTGGGTTTACTAAGTATGGTTACAGAGGGTATTATTTCTTTATACATCAAAAATCAATTGGAACTATACTGGAGTATCATTGTTGTGGCTTCTGTATTACCCATAGCAGCATTCCTCTTTTTCATCTATTATCGTCTAAAAAAAGGAACGGATTTGAAGAAGTTTTTTCACGTTAACTAAAAACAGTCCAAAGTTCTGTCCATAAATCGCGGCCCAGGACAAAGAATATAAACAGGGCCGATATGATTCCGTGGTAAAGTCCCAATGTCCACAAGTTAGGCCATTTAAGGTAAACCCTGACAAAAATGATCTCCATCACGAAAGCATAGCCCATTAAAGGAAGACTGGGATAATGCACCATGGCAAAGACAAAAGAGGTGAGCAAAACAATTTGGAAATTAGTGGTTCGCATATCCTTCAATTTCTTTAAATTTCCGGCAACCAAACCAACCATCATGAATTGCTGAATAAGTCCCCAAAGCGGATAAAGAGCAAGAACCGGGATGACATGCCAGTTTAAAAATTCAGCATGATTTAGGTAACCATAAACCAGGATTCCAACTAATGTAACAAGCTCAAAGGTTAGAATAACGAGCATGGATTTAATCAAACATGCCCTATGGAACCCCCACTCAGACATGATATCGGAATATTTTTTTCGTTTAAAATAAACATATCCTACCCAAAACAATATCGCTGCCGTAATATAGAAAATCCGCAAGTTCAACCAATCCATCAACACGAATTTGAGCAATCCGGTGAGCACCACAAGGAGTATTTCCAGCTTTCTTTCTTTTTGGGGAATAGGCATTTTATCCAATTATTCTTTCATTAAAAATAGGCATTCTTAGGGAAAGATGCATAATTGAAATGCAATAACCAAAAAGTAAAATTATTAACAGGCTTCAATTTTTCAATGCAACTAATAAACTCTACTGATTTTATTGACATCCAGTTAAATATTAAATAAATTGCAGGTAATATTTACCACAAGAACTTAAACCCTTCGTTATGAAAAAAATCATTTCACTAACAGCAATTTTCCTTGCAATAAACTTGATTGGCTATTCACAAGCACAGAAAAAACCCAGGTCCATCGCCAAAGAAATTCTTAAAGCTTATAAAGCTAAAGATGCTGCATTACTTAAGAAAAACCTTAGCGGAATAATGGTGCATGCCGTTAATGAAGATTATTTTGATAGTGATGATGCCAAAGAACTGGTAGAGATGGCCCAGACCTGGGATGGGAACATCAGAGAAATACGCTATTCCAAAGGAGAGCTGATGGGTAAAACAGTCCTTATAGCCAGTGCATATTTTGGCGATAACCCCAATGGGAATCTCAACACGGTCCTACTCAGTAGTTATGAAAGCTCAGACTGGAAAGCCCTGGGAATGGGAATAACAGACATGTCAAAAGAAGAATTTGAGGAAGGCACACTGGAAATTCCCGGTGATAAGGCAGAAAAAGAAAAAGGTGAACTTTCATTTGAAGATTTCTCTGTTGAAATGGCCAATGGTGAGAAATACGACAATCCTGATTTCGATAAACTGGAAGATTCATTGGAAAGTCTGGACGAAGAAAACTTCTTTTTAATTCTCAACGGTCCCGGAGGGTTTCTCCAGACAACAAGTTCTGAAGAAGGCTACATAGTACAGTACAGTGATGATAGCGGCATGTATGAAGCAGAATCGTACTTTTCTTTTGACGAACTGGTAGACATTTTTGAAGCCTACATGAAAGGAGATGATTGGAAAACAATGGATACCTGGGTAGAAATGTAAAGAATTATACCGGAGATATGTGAATTATGGTTCGTGCGAAAATTCTTTTTCTTGGTCTTTGTATTCTTCTGATTGCCTCCTGCCATTCCGAGTACATCAGTCTAATGTTTCGTTTGCATCATGGGGCAAGCTGGAATGCAGACAGCTCTATGGTGGCTTTTGTGGCATCAAAAGCAGCCTACAGAAAGGCAAGCGGCATCTCACGCTTTCCGGATGGTGGACAGGCAAAATTCCTCATGGAGGATGTTAGTTTATATATCTATAGCACAAATGAAAAAGATCTTCAACAACTGGTCAGTTTCAACGACCTGACTGATTTAACGGGTCCCTGGCGTTCCAGCTGGAAAGTAAAAACAGCAATTGTTGATAGGGTTGTTTACTATCAAATTAATCCTGTTTCTGACTGGTCTTGGTATTTGAATGAGATAAATACCCCCAAAGATTCATTGGCAGCTATTCGCTTAAAGGATAAATACAATAAAATATATGCCTTTCATCTACCTTCCAATACGATTGATGTACAGCAAGTAAAAGAATGGGATAATCTGGGAATCGAAAAGAAGAAAGCCAGTCTAACCTTAATAAACAATATGTTGGATAATCTTCCGGTAAAGGAGCTCGGATTGGATATCATGGAGATCTATCCAAAACCCGAAAAGGAATACATTAGGGAAACCATTTATCTTAAGAATAATTCGCCACTTGCAAGGAGAGCGGTGATAGAGCAGATTATTTCCAAACTTGAGAAGAATGAGGTTGAAGAACTGTTAGAAGAGATGGATAGTTATATGAATCAACTTGAGGGGTATGAAAAAACACACTATAGGATTCATTCGGAAGAAACCCGGGAAAAGATAAGAGCACTTCTTTGAACAGTTAATTTTGGGTTAAAAAATATTTTTATTATTTACATTTGGCAAGTATGTCATAAAAATGACGTAAACAAGACGCAACAGGCCTTGTTCGCCTGAACTATCTTCGTAGCGAAAAAAATAATTATGCAAAATCAGGAACTCGCAAGCAAAGTAAAAAAACTAAGAAAACGTAAAGGCTATTCCCAGGAATACCTGGCGGAAAAATCAGGTGTAAGCCTTCGAACTGTTCAGCGAATTGAAAAAGGCGAAAATTCACCTCGGGGAGACACTCTCAAAAGGCTTGCAGGAAGCCTTGATGTTAACCATGATAAAATCATAGACTGGGAACGCCGGAATGATCACAACTATTTAAAAAACACCCAGCTATCTGCCCTGGGTTTCTTAATCTTCCCTCTGCTGGGCATCATTATTCCTCTTGCCATGTGGTTGGCAAAAAAAGATAAAATTACAAACATTAATAGCACAGCAAAGTCATTAATTAACTTTGAAATTACCTGGAATTTGCTCGTGCTGTTCGTATTCTTGTTTCAACCCGTATATACAGGCTTAAAGATTCATTTAACCCATGTGGTTCTAGCTCCTGCAGATGAGCTATATCTAATTCGAAACATACTCTTCATTCTCCTATATGGTTTAAATGTAGCCCTGATTATCAGAAACAGTATACAAATTAGGAAGGGAGAAAATCGCTTGTTTTACCCATCTATTAAGTTTTTAAAATAAATGCAACAGCTTATTTTTTTTTAAAAGTATTCACCTTTTTATTTTAGATTGCTAAATTTACAGCTTATGAAAAAGCAATTTAAAGTAATTGGCTTCGATGCCGATGATACTTTGTGGTTAAATGAACCTTACTTTCGTGAAACAGAAGAAGAATTTTGCCAACTTTTAAAAGGATACAGAGCTTGTGAAGAGATAACCAGGGCACTTTTGGAAACAGAGTTGGCCAACCTGTCCTTATTCGGATATGGCATAAAAGGATTTACACTTTCCATGATGGAAACCGCATTGAAAATTTGCAATAATAATTTACCCACACCCCTTATGCAGAGTATCCTGGAGCTTGGGAAATCCCTCCTGCAAAAGCCGGTAATACTTCTGGACAATGTGGAAGAGGTATTAAAATCGGTCAACAATAAAGACTACCAGGTTATTATAGCTACGAAAGGAGATCTTTTGGATCAACAAAGGAAACTTTCCAAATCCGGTTTAGAAAAATACTTTCACCATATCGAGATCATGAGTGATAAGAAAGAAGCCGATTACATGCGATTACTGAACCATTTAGAGATTGCTCCTGAAAATTTTTTGATGGTTGGGAATTCCATAAAATCAGACATCCTTCCGGTTCTTGGTATTGGAGGATCGGCCATACATATCCCCTTTCATACCACATGGGCACATGAAGAAATTGCTGTACCTGAGGAGACAGCACATTATCACGAAGTTCAGCAGATCTCAAATGTTTTAAATTATCTTTGAAATGGAACGAATTGATCTGGAAAACTATCATCGTAAAGAGCATTTTGAATTCTTCTCGAAATTTGACGACCCTTTCTTTGGCCTTGTTACAGAAATAGAATGCACCAATTTGCTTAGAAAATGCAAATCCAACAATCAATCGTTTTTTGCTAACTATCTGCATAAAGTATTACTAGCGGCAAATTTGACAGAAGCATTTCATCTGCGTAAGGCAAAAAATCAAATTGAAAATTATGATACCATACACGTCTCCCCCACATTAGCAAGAGAAGATGGCAGCTTTGCATTTGGCTTCATTCATTTCCATAACGATTTCGCGCACTTTGAAAAAGAATTAAACAAAGAAATTGAGGCCGTTCAAGCAACAACCGGGTTAAGAATAAATAAAGACACAACACGAAAAGATGTTATTCACTTCTCAGCTATTCCCTGGACCAAGTTTACAGGCATCTCACATGCTAAAAATTTAAATACAGATGACAGTGTTCCCAAAATAAGCTTTGGTAAGTATTTTGAACGCTCCGGTAAGATATTCATGAATATATCGGTGGATGCACATCACGGGCTTGCAGATGCCAGGGACGTAGCTGATTTCCTGGGATATCTGCAAAAACGACTTGATGAAGTATAACAGATTATATAGCTTAAATACAAAAGATAGTACATTATTTGAACCGCTATTCAGTTTAACTGTTCTTATAGAAAGATATCCTCTATCTGCAAATATGTAAAATTTTGATATCTGTATTTTTTTTGTTTAATTATGGATATTAGCATTACTCACCAATATGATCTTTTATGGAAAAGCCCAATGAGACGCCCCATAAAGGGGAAGCCCACCTTAGAAGTGATAAAAAATATTTTGATGTAGACGGGCCCGTATTTTGGCCGGCAGCAACTTTAATTGTTGTCTTTATTGCTGTTACGTTGATCATTGGGAAACCAATGGATAAAATCTTTTCAGTTATACAAGACAATATTTCTGATTATGGAGGTTGGTTTTTTATACTTTCGGTCAACTTTTTCCTATTTTTTGTAATTTATATTGCGTTTAGTAAATATGGTAAAATCCGACTGGGAGGGCAACGTTCAAAACCGGAATTCTCCATGGGAGCCTGGTTTGCCATGTTGTTTAGTGCAGGGATGGGAATTGGTATCCTGTTTTGGAGTGTGGCCGAACCAATTAATCATTTTATGAATCCACCCCATGGAGAAGCCGGAACCGTAGAAGCTGCAAAAACGGCAATGGAAAGCACCTTTCTTCACTGGGGGCTACATGCCTGGGGTATTTATGCACTTGTGGGGATGGCATTGGCCTTTTTTACTTTCAATAAAAAACTCCCCCTTACCATCAGTTCAGTTTTTTATCCCATGCTTGGCAAAAAAATCTATGGCCCGTGGGGAAAAGCCATCAATGTGCTGGCAGTTGTGGCCACACTTTTTGGATTAGCCACTTCGCTAGGTCTGGGTGTACAGCAGGTAAGTGCCGGTCTCGCCCATCTTTTTGGCCTGCCCGATACACTAAACACACAAGTTATTCTAATCACCCTAATAACACTTGCTGCAACAGGCTCTGTTGTTGCAGGATTAAGTGGTGGTGTAAAACGCCTCTCAGAGATGAACATGGTAATTGGTGCCCTGTTCCTCCTCTTTATGGTAATTGTAGGTCCTTCGTTATTCATTTTCGATTCCTTCGTGCAAAATGTTGGGGCCTACGTTCAGAATTTTTTCAACCTGTCTACCTGGACAGAGACCTATCAGCAGTCCGACTGGCAAAATGGATGGACAGTGTTTTACTGGGCCTGGTGGATCAGTTGGTCTCCCTTCGTAGGGATGTTTATTGCCCGCATCTCCCGCGGAAGAACACTCAAGGAATTTGTACTGGGGGTATTAATTGTGCCTTCTCTCCTTACCTTTTTCTGGCTGTCCACTTTTGGTGGCAGCGCAATGTTCCTTGAACTAAATACTATGGCAGACATTGCCGGAGCTGTCACCGAAAATGTGGCCACCTCGCTTTATGTGCTTTTAGAACAGTTTCCCCTATCTGCTGTAACTTCTGTAGTAGGCGTTGTGCTAGTTACCAGTTTCTTCGTCACGTCCTCCGACTCCGGTTCGCTGGTGGTAGATTCATTAACCGCAGGAGGAAAGTTGGATGCCCCTGTTGCCCAACGAATCTTCTGGGCGATCACAGAGGGTGCAGTTGCCGCAGTGCTGCTCGTTGGGGGTGGTCTGGGAGCCCTTCAAACGGCAGCAATCTCAACGGGGTTGCCTTTTGCAATTCTACTGCTCATATTAACCCGTAGCTTATTAAAAGGATTGAAATCCGAGCATGAAATTCTTATGGAAGCGCAGTTTGAGAGTGAGAAAAAACAATACCAGGATGTGATTACAACCATGTTGCGAAAGCGTGAAAAAGCCAAAGCAGAAAAGAAATCAGAAAACAATAAAAAATAACAATAAAGAGGACCAAGCCTATGTATCAATTGGATCATATACTCGTTTGTCTCGACCTAAGTGAAATGGATGATTTTCTTATCCGCTACAGTAATTTTATGGTCGATAATCTCCAACCCAAAAGCATTACCTTTATGCATGTGGTGAAATCCTATGATATTCCCAAAGACATCATTGCGGCATTTCCCGATTTGGATGAACCCTTAACATCGGTCTTGAAAGAAGAGTTGGAAGAAAAAGTGGATCAACTCTTTACAGGGAAAGAAAAAGTGGAGACCATTGTTAGCATTGAAGAAGGAATGACAACTGAAACCATCATTGATTATACCCGGGATCACAACATTACCCTAACCCTGATGGGTAAGAAAATAGGGTACAAAGGCCGTGGTAGTGTTGTCCGCAAAGTTTTGAGTCTTTCCCCATCTTCTGTATTGCTCATTAGCGAGACCTCACAGCGCAAGATAGATCACATTATGTTGCGAATGGATTTTACTAAAACATCACAAATGGCCATGAAAATGGCACAAAGGGTAAAAGATTTAACAAGAGCCACGATTTCAGCCCATTATGTATATAAAATTCCTTTAAACTATTTTCCCCAACATGATATGCGTAACCAGGCTAAACTGGAGCAACAGGTTGCAAAACACAGCAAGAAGGAATTTGAAAAATTCATGAAGAAAGTGGAACTTCCCAAGGAAGAAGTTCCTTTTAGTTATTCTGTGGATACCGAAAACGACGAAGCTTATCAACTTTATCATGAGGCCCTGAACAAAGGAGCCGATTTGATTCTCATCGGTTCAAAGATCAAATCGGGCCTGGCTGATATTATTGTAGACAGCACTTCAGAAAAGTTGGCTGAAGGAGAAAAAAACATTCCCATTTTTGTAGTTAAGGACCGTAAGCAAACCCTGGGCTTTCTGGAAGCATTATTTGATTAAAAACAAAATCTGATATGATACAAAAAATTATTTTAAGCAGTTTCTTTAGCATTTTCATCTTGCTGGCAGGCAGTTCCTGCAATTTTGAAACAGTGGATGAAGAGGATGAAAGAAACATACGTATTGTTTACACCGACTGGTCGGAAAGTATCGCTATTACGCATTTATCAAGCTACCTGCTCGAAGAAAAGCTCGGCTATGCAGTTATTTTAAAACTCACAGATGTGGAATCGGCGTATCGCGAAGTAGCCAAAGGAGAATCTGATGTGTTTCCTGACGCATGGCTTCCTAAAACGCAAAAGATGTATTACGATAAATATGCTGACAAGCTTGAACTTATAGGAATTACTTACCCTGAAGCCCGGATTGGCTTGGTAGTTCCTGCGTACAGCAGCTTTGACAGGATTGAAGATCTAAAAGACTATCCGGAATCGATTATTGGAATTGATTCGGGAGCAGGCGTGATGATTAAAACAGAGAAAGCGATAAGCAAATATTTTCCAACAAAAAAGCTAATTAGTCTATCAGAAGACATCATGGTAGAACATTTAGAGGATTCCCTGCAACGGAGAAAAGACATTGTGGTAACCGGCTGGGAGCCCCATTGGATTTTTGCACGCTATAACGTACGTTTTCTTGATGATCCAGATAATGTATTTGGAGCAAAAGAAAAAATTTATACCATTGGCAGAAAAGGCCTCCAAGAAGATCATCCGCATGCTGTTCGCTTTTTTGAACGCATGCAACTTACAGAAAAACAGCTAAACACCTTGGTTTACGAAGTACGTATGAGCGAAGATCCACGGGAGGGTATTAAACGTTGGATAAAACAAAATGAATACGTAGTAAATCAATGGGTAAAAGATTTACAACCGGTTCGAAAGAAAATTATGTAAAGAAATAGCATTTGGCTGCTAAAATAAGAAGAAATAGAGCATAAAATCAGCCAAATTATTTGACAAAAAATAAAAATAAAAATAAAAAACTCTCACAACCCTCCATTAATAGGGGTATGCAAATTTAATGTATAAATTAAATGAAATTTGATTCCTGTCAGAATTAACCATATATTTGCATCGGAAATGATTTAAGAAGTTGTGCTTTTATTTACTATTACCTACCAGTATAGTACTTTACTGCTCTCTTTTTTGAATCCATTAAAATGATAGTAAGCGGTTCGGTTAAAGTATTGTCTTTTACATTAACTAACGAACAAACGATTAAAGGCCAGTGCTACCGCCTTATTATAAATAACAAATTAATTATTTACAAATGAACATTTACGTAGGAAACCTTAATTACAAGGTAAATGAAAACGACCTGGAGGAAGTTTTCACAGAATTCGGCGAAGTTAGCTCCGCCAAAATTATTACAGACAAGTTTACAGGCAAAAGCAAAGGTTTTGGTTTTGTAACAATGGAAAACCAGGACGAAGCCAACGAGGCAATCAAAGAGCTCAATGGAGCTACTTACGAAGATCGCCAGATGGTTGTAAACGAAGCGAGACCAAGAAAAGAAAATTATAACAGATAGTAGAAAATTATTATGGCTACAGGAAAAGTAAAATGGTACGACGAAGTTAAAGGTTATGGCTTTATCGCAACCGATGATGACAAGGACATATTTGTACACCGCAGTGGTTTAGTAAACTCTTTTGAAGGTTTAGAACCCGATCAGGAAGTTGAATTTGAAACCAAAGAAGGTGATAAAGGAACATTTGCATCAAATGTAAAAGTAATCTAAACAGGACTAAATATTGAATTCATTTAATATTGGAGAACTTAAAATACCCATTCCAATCATTCAGGGCGGAATGGGTATTGGTATTTCTTTAGCAGGCCTCGCATCAGCGGTTGCCAACATGGGTGGCATTGGTGTCATCTCTTCCGTAGGTATTGGCTTCCTTGATGAAAAAAGTACAAGCTATAGAAAAAACAGCATAGAGGCTATTCGAAAAACAATTCAACAGGCAAGAGCGAACACTACAGGGATCCTGGGTGTAAATATCATGTCCGTGCTTACAAATTTCTCGGATATGGTAAAAACTTCCATCGAAGAAGGTATTGACATCATTTTTTCAGGTGCGGGTTTACCCCTTGATTTGCCAAAATACCTAAACAAAGAAATCAAAACAAAACTTGTTCCCATCGTTTCATCTGGCAGAGCAGCTGCCATTCTATGCAATAAATGGAAACAAAATTTCAACTATCTTCCCGATGCGCTGGTTGTGGAAGGCCCTAAAGCCGGAGGCCATTTGGGCTTTAAAGCAGATAAAATAGAAGATAAAAGCAATAGCCTTGAAAATATTCTTGCCGATGTGGTGGAGGTAACCAACGAAATTAAAGAAAAACATCATCAGGAAATTCCTGTTATAGCAGCAGGGGGACTTCATACAGGTGAAGATATCTACCGAATTATAAAGCAGGGAGCCCAGGCTGTTCAGTTAGGGACACGATTTGTGGCTACTGAAGAATGCGATGCTTCAGAAGCATTTAAGCAGGAGTTTATTAAAGCGACAGACAAAGATGTGAAAATTATAAAATCACCGGTTGGAATGCCGGGGAGATCCATCTATAACCATTTTCTGCAAGATGCAGAAGAAGGAAAAAGAAAACCAACCTCATGCAAATACAATTGCATTCGTTCTTGTAACTTCAAAACAACATCATATTGCATTGCAGAAGCACTTATTGCTGCTTATAAAGGTAATTTTTCAGATGGATTTGCATTTACAGGCATAAATGCTGGTAAAATAGAAGCTATCACTACAGTCAAACAACTTTTCACCGATCTGGAGTCGGAATATAATAAAGCTAAATCTGAGGATAACTAATTCTTCATGCGACAATTAACCATCACAAAACAAATTACTGAACGTTCTGATGATTCTATCAATAGATACTTTCAGGATGTAAGTAAGCATCCCATGATTTCATCTGAGGAAGAGGTGGAATTGTCGATACGAATCAGGAATGGTGATGATGTTGCACTGGAAAAACTAGTGATTTCCAACCTCCGTTTTGTCATCTCTGTTGCAAAACAGTACCAAAACCAGGGATTGTCATTTCCTGATCTTATTAATGAAGGTAATTTAGGATTAGTAAGAGCAGCAAAAAAATTTGATGAAACCAGGGGCTTTAAATTTATTTCCTATGCAGTTTGGTGGATTAGACAAGCCATAATCCAGGCAATCTCTGAGCAAACCCGTATTGTTCGATTGCCTTTAAACAGGGTATCCTCGATTCAAAAAATCACAAGAGCCATCCCCCATCTGGAACAAACGCTTGAGCGTGAACCCACAAATGAAGAAATTGCTGAACATTTAGAGATTACTGATGAGGAAGTAAATTATGCCAATAATATCAAAAAGAAACAGGTTTCTTTCGACAAGCCTCTAAATAAAGAAGATAATACTGAATTCAGCCTCTATGATATTGTACAGACCGGAAATATCCCTTCACCCGATAATCAAATGATGCTTGAATCTCTTGAAACCAATATGCAAAGAGTATTGGGACGACTTGACAAACGCGAAGCGGATATCATTTCATTGTCATACGGATTGAGGCAAACTCAAATACACAGCCTTAAAGAAATTGCATCTATTTACGAAATGTCAACAGAAAGAATTAGGCAGATAAGAAAAAGAGGATTGGAAAATCTCAAGCGTTTAATAAAAGGGAATTATAACATTACAGAATAATTTATTATATTTATCAAAACATTAAAACAAAAGAAAATACATGGGTAGATCACAGGAAACATTTAACAAAAAAGAAGTTAGAAAGAAAAAAGAGAAGAAAAGAAAAGCAAAAGAGGAAAGAAGACAGGCAAGAAAAGAAAATGAAAAAAGCAACGGCCTGGATGATATGATTGCTTACGTTG
>CAYVSF010000030.1:0-13269 GCA_964453775.1 uncultured Bacteroidales bacterium | reverse complement strand
GCGATTTGGAAGATGATGCTTTTTCACAGGCCAATGCTGAACGCGTGTTTATGCCCAATGCTGGTGTAGGAATTTTCTTTTATAATTCTTTTATGTTTACCGGAGTTTCTGTTCCGGCGATGCTCAGCTATAGAGAGAAAGAAGGTGGCGGTGCTTATGAAATGTATCACGATTTGAATAATTATGATATTTTCGGAACCCTGGGGTTTTTTATCCGAACATCACGACAATTACAATTGAATCCATCTGCAATGGTAAGATATCGAAATGGTGCCAATTTACAGGTGGATGCAAATCTGAATTTTATTATTATGGATGCTCTGTGGATTGGAGTTTCTTACAGGATGGATAATGAGTTTGGTGCCCTGGTGGCCTATCAAATCAATGAGCAGTTAAGATTAGGTTATGCCTATGATTATATGTCGGGAGAAATGCAACAATTCAATAATGGTTCGCATGAAATCCTTTTAAGATATGAGTTTAAATATAAGGTAAGAGCCGAAAGTCCCAGATTTTTTTAAACCATTTGTATGATGCGTATCATAAAAATATTTATCGTTCTGCTAGTTATTGGCTCTAAAGCATTAGGGCAGGACTATTCTATAAGTGTATTACCATTTTGTAGTAATTATTATGATGAGTTTGGTCCGGTTTATTATAAAGATGGAATAGCATTTAGTAGCAATAGGAAAAATAAAGTTTTGGTCACCTATACATCTGAACGAAATAATAAACCACTTTTCGATTTATATCAGGTAGAACAATTGAGCAGAACAGATTGGGGAACTCCCGAACTTCTTTCTAAGGAACTTCGTTCTAATTTTCATGATGGCCCTGCCACTTTTAATGGCCGTGAAAACAGGGTATATTTTACCCGAAATATAGAATACAGAAAAAAATTAGGGAATAGCATAAACCGAAAAAATAGACTTGGTATTTTTAATGCACGTTATTCTGGCGGGGAGTTTAAAAATGTTAAACCTTTTGATTATAATAGTGAAGACTACAATATAGCACATCCCAGTTTGAATGCAGAAGGAGATCTTTTGTTTTTTGCATCTGATATGCCCGGTGGTTATGGCGGTTCTGATTTGTATGTAAGCAGATATGAAAACAGACAATGGACTGAACCTGAGAACCTGGGTCCTGTAGTTAATACCGAAGGAGACGAATTGTTCCCCTTTTACCATAAGAGTGGGAAGTTGTATTTCGCCTCAGATGAACATAATAGCATGGGGCGTCTAGATATTTTCTATACAGAAAAGGTGAATGGAGAATGGCACGTTCCCTTTCATATGGAAGAACCAATCAATTCCCGCTATGATGATTTTGGGTTAATTATGGATGACTTTGGTAAAGCAGGATTGTTTACTTCCGACAGAAGAAGAACTGATGATATCTATAGTTTTGTTAGCTTATTTCCGATTTTTGAGAATATCAAAAAAATGGAAAAAAATTCGTATTGTTATGAGTTTTATGAGGCTGGTAATGCCGGAGGTGATACAGTTACGTTTAAATATGAATGGGACCTGGGTGATGGTACGAAGAAACGGGGAAATTTGGTGGACCATTGTTTTGATACTACCGGAACTTATATGGTGCAATTAAATGTTATTGATGGTTTAACCGGAGATATCATGTATAGCCAGGCAAGTTACCTGGTGGAAGTTGAGAACGTGAAGCAGGTGTACATTAATTCACCGGATACTGTATATGTGGGCAGAGAAGTCCAATTTGATGGGCATAAAACCAATATCGACGATTTTGAGATTAAAGAATACTACTGGGACTTTGGCGATGGAAGAAGGACACGAGGTGTTGAAGCTACACATGTTTATACAGCACCTGGTAATTATATTGTACAATTAGGTGTAATGGGACCTGAAAATGACGAAGGAGAAAAACCCAAGCAGGGAGTTTATAAGAATATTGTGGTGGAAACCCCGGGAGATTAATATTTAAACATTCTGGTATTATTCTTGTCTTTATGAAGTATAAAAATTGAAATTAAGGAGATATTTTATTATGAGAAGAGCAGTGATAATTGTATTTGTAGTAAGTATATTCACATCAAATATAATAGCACAGCCAGTGCCGGCTGAGGATGAAAATATTCCATTCTTAATGACGTTTGGGAAAAACGCAGAAACATCCTGGGGAGACGATGATTTTTCACAGACTTTCTTTTTTCTTATTCCCAAAGAACTTACCACACCTGTTTTTATTCGGGTATTTGATCCAGAGGTAGGAGGAGAAATAGATGAAATTAATGGTGTTTTCGATACCCGTGTAACCTATTCGGTTTATGGAGGCCAAGGATGTTATGAGAATGAAGATGCGCAGGGCATAGACCCGGTAGGAAACTATAAAAGTGGAAACCTGCTTGCTACCAAGAGTTTTACACAAAATCCCAGGTATGATAATGGCTGGTACACCTTTGGACCGCTAAACCCAACGGAGGGAGAATTTGTAAAAGATTTTAACGGCTATGTTTTTAAGGTGATATGTGAAGGAGTTGATGGGGATGATGGGAATATGTATCGCTATTTTTTAAGCACAATGCCTAATGAAAACAAAAGGATTGAAGGCGCAAATGCATTTGCCTATGAGTACAGTTTTAGAATGCATAATGATCCAAACCAGGTTTCACACATATATCCTTACATTGATGATGCAACGATTTCAGTTGAGCAGAAGAATTTTGACTGGGACTCCGATGGCGTTATTCGTGTCGTTTCAGTTGCCAGGAGAGGATTGCCCCTTAAGGCATCGGGCGATGATGAATGGATTAGCGATAAATTTGAAATACTTGAAGAAGAAAAAGGAACTTCTCTGGATTTTCAGTTTATTAAACGACGTTCACCTGCTGTAAAAAATAATAATGTTGTTATTTCTGTGAAGAACCAGTATGGTGATCTGCTACCTTTCTATGTGGTTCCTATTGGCGGGGTGCCAAAATATAAGTATTCTATTGGTGTTCGTAAAAAGCAATAAACCTAAATATCTTATATATGTTTCAATTTTATACTAAAATACTACTGCTTTTATGGTTTGTGACAGAGGTTTTTGCTGTTAAGGGGCAGCAATATTCGTTTAAGCAGTATACCCTCGAAGATGGATTAAGCCATCCTTATGTTTATACCATAAATAATGACACAGAAGGTTTTTTGTGGGTAGGAACCGGAGAAGGTCTATGTAAATTCGACGGCTTTAGTTTTTCGGTTAGTGAGGCTGACGATACTTTAACCAATGGATTTGTAACCTCGTCCCTGCTTGATTCAGAAGGCAGGTTATGGTTTGGTCATAACTCCGGAGAAATTACATACTACAAACACGGTGGTTTTACGAAAATACCGACCGATGAATATACAAGTAGTACTATTATTGATATTTCTGAGTCACCAACCGGAGAGATGTTTTTTGCAAGCCAGAATTCCGGTGTTCTTCGGGTAAGTAAAGAAGATAAAGTAGATACGTTCAAAAATGCATTCACAAATAAGCTCCTTTCAAGCCTGGAAATCTTGAAGAATGGCTATTTAATTGTTGGTGCCCACGATGGACTCTATCTTTATCAATCCACCGGAAGCGAGATAGAAGAGATTCAGAAAATTGAGGGTTTGCCCTATAGTTTAATTACTACAATTGTCCCTGTTAAAAACGATGATGTGGAAGCCTTTTGGTTAGGGACGGAAGATGAGGGGTTTTGGAAAATTATCTTTAAATCAGAAACATATGATGTATTTGAAATAGAGCATACAGCAAAGGATTTTGGATTGGAGTGGGGGAACGTGCAACAATTGGAATATGATCAACTGGGAAACCTTTGGGTAAGTACGTTTGGCAGTGGAATCTATAAGCTTCTATATGATAAAGAGCCAGGTCGCTTTATTTCTCAGGTTCATTATAACAAAGGAAATGGTCTGTCTAATGACTATGTAAAGGATCTTTTTACCGATTGGGAAGGGAATATTTGGATAGGAACCTATGGTGGAGGTTTATCTTTATCGGTTGACGAAGCTTTTTCTTTTAGGTTCCAGTCTGTTGATGATTTTCCATCTGATATAACTGCAATTGCTCGATCAGAGAATTATTTGTGGCTGGGAAGTAAGGCAAAATTGCTTAGGTACCACACAGAAAGTGGTGAGAAAAAAATATTTACAACAAGCCAGGGCTTGCCGCAAGATAAAATAACGGCATTATATGCTGATAAAGAAGCAATTTGGCTTGGAACCGAGAGTGAAGGAGTATACACATTAAATTCAGCAAATAATCGATTCCAATCGTATTATGATCCAGATAATTCTTTAGAGAAGCAAATTAATCATATTACTGCAGATGATAATTTTATCTGGATATCAACAGGGAATGGAGCAGTTCGGGTAAGCAGGGTCGATAGTCAGCGTGAACTTTTTAATACTTACAAAGGATGGCCGCACAACGATATTAGTTCAATTTACATCGATTCTCAAAACAGAGCCTGGGTAGCGACTAAAAGTAATGGTATCTTTGTGGTGGGATCAAATGAAAGTTTTAGCATTGAAGGAAATGTGAAACTTGAATTTGCTTCCATAACAGAGGATATGAATGGAGATATTTGGGCGGCTACCTATGGTGATGGAGTTTTTAAATTTCATGAAGACAGCCTGCAATATTTCTCTTCAGATGATGGTTTGCGTTCGAATTATTGTTACAGCATAGCTTCAGATAGTAAGGGACATATTTGGATTGGACATCGTTTGGGCTTGTCCAGAATAAATATTGAAAGTGGCGAAATTCAGATATTCTCAAAAGATGCAGGTATTACCGGCGATTGTAATAGAAATGCATTCATCAAATCTGCAACTGGAGAGTTGCTTTTTGGAACCACAGAAGGAGTTATTCAATATGATCCCAGGAAAGATCGTGAAAATGTGAATCCTCCCAGAATCGCAATTACTAACCTCCAATTTAATGATCAGAAGTTTCCTGCTGAATCGATTGTTTTACCATATGATGCCTATAAAGTAGAAATTGATTACGTGGGAGTGAGCTTTTCTGATCCACAATCGGTTCATTATCAGTATAAACTGGAAGGGTATGATTTTGAATGGAGTGACAAAACAAAACAGCGAAAAGTTGTTTATCCACGTCTCGAGGACGGGGATTATGTATTGAAAATAAAAGCATGCAATGCTGATGGCTTTTGCACAGAAGCACCCCTTGATTTAAGCATCAAGATTAAAGCACCCATATGGAAGCGATGGTGGTTCCTCCTGTCTTCAGCAGTAATTTTAATAGGAGCGGTTTGGTTCTTAATTAAGTACCGGGAAAGAAAGCAAAAAGAAATGCAGGAATATCTTGAGAAGGAGCTTGCTTCAAGAACCAAGGAGGTTATGAGTCAGCGGGACCTGCTTGAGCAAAAGAACCGCGATATTACAGATAGTATTAATTATGCGAAACGTATACAACAAAGTATTTTACCCTCTGTAGTCAGCTTAAATGAAATGTTCACAGGTTCTTTTGTGTTCTATAAACCCAGGGATATTGTAAGTGGCGACTTTTACTGGTATGATCGTGTGAATGATGATAAGTTCCTTATCGTCTGCGCAGATTCCACCGGACATGGTGTCCCGGGCGCATTTATGTCTATGATTGGAACAACCCTTATCAAAGATATCTGTATGCGTGAAGATGTGAATTCACCCTCGGAAATACTGGCTAAACTTGATGCTGAGCTGCAGGGCACCCTCAATCAAAATGTGGATGCTGAAACATCCAATGATGGAATGGATATTATTGTTTGCGAAATTGATGTACATACTCATTATATGCGATTTGCCTCTGCAATGAGACCGATCATCCTTTATAAAAAGAAGCAGCTTCAATATGTTATGGGGAATAAGTGTTCTATTGGAGGTATGCAGGATGATCAAAAACGATTCGAGAACATTGGGTTTCAACTTGAAAAGGGTGATATTGTGTATATGTTTAGCGATGGGTATCCTGATCAGTTTGGAGGACCCAGAGGTAAGAAATTTAAGTTGGCGCGCTTAAAAAACCTGCTAACAGATATATGCGTGCTTCCCATGGATGAACAACATGATAAAGTGTCTGATGCTTTTAAAGCCTGGAAAGGAAAGCATTACCAGGTAGATGATGTATTGTTTATGGGTGTGAAGCTATAAAATTTATTGTATTTCATTAAGACCGATATAATTGTTAATTAAGGCATAAACTGTTAACCCGGATACTGTTTTAATCCCCAGTTTCCGGGTTATATTTTTTCTGTGAGTAATTACAGTGTGGCTACTAATGTAAAGTTTTTCAGCAATCTCCCTGTTGGTTTTTCCTTTCGCTATATTTTTTAAGATTTCAATTTCTCTTTTACTTAAAGCTTCTTCTTTCCCGTTTGTTTTGCTTTGCTGCCTGCCTGTTAGCTGATGAAGTTGTTTCTGCAGTGCAGATTTAGTTTGATAAATATTTATGACAGAATATGCAGTATCCCGGACATCCCGGTCATTTAGAATTATCACAGCTGGTTTTCTTGAAAGTCTTGAAAGTTTTTTCTCTAAAGCGTTTTTAAGGGTATTGTAGTTATTCATATTGATAAATAGAAAATCCAGCTCGGCCCATTCTCTAAAATCATCTATGTCTTCTTCATGCTCCATACTTATGATATTGCAAACATCTAACATCTCCTCCAAAAGATTGGAGAGGGTTTTTCTTATCAGGTAGGATTTTTCAATTATAAGGACAGAACAATGTTTCACTTTTTTAGTATTTTGCAATTTCCACAACTATTTCATTCTATCGCTAAGATGCTTTTCCATTTCCATTATTTTCGGGACCATTACTTTATCTTCAATTCTTGCATGATCGTTTAGATCTTTTTCTAGCTGGAATAGAAGTTCTAACAAATGAATACTGATTGATTGTTGTTTTGTGGGCGGTAAATATTTTATGATGATGTTCTTCAAATCATAAAGTTTTTCTTCTATATTATCATGTTCTTCCTTAAATGTCTTCATGGAGTATTTATTCAATACTTCTTTTTCCTCTCGAGTGGTTTCTTTTCCTGAATAGATTTTCTCTACTGTACCTGCATATGGAAACACCAGGTCGTCTTCTTTTTTTGTGTGATGATTAAGCTCCTCTTTATATTGAATGAAAAACTTTCTAAGTAACTTGATATTGTTGGTTTGCTCCTTACAACCTTTTTCGAGCTGGTCTATGATGTGTTCTATTTCAGGAACCTTCTTTTCATGGTAATAGTCATGCGTCTTTCTAAGATAATTAATGATCATTTCCACAGAAAAATCTTGCAGGCTTTTGCTTGGGAAATAGTCTTTATCATTGAAAGTGTTTACAATCTCAAGAAAGAAGTTCGTATCAATATTATTATAACTACAAACCTCTTTAACCTTTTTATCCCCAAAACCCAGACTTATGCCAAATCTGTCCAGTACCGAAAGCAATTGGTAATTGATGTGGATCAATTCAGCCATTTTCATTTCACTTGTTATCATGATTCCTCACCTTTAAATGTTAACGACGATTAATATAATCCAATTGAGGGACTTTGTTCAATATTGCTTTTATTCCCACTTCTATCGTAAAGATAAAAGTGGAACCTGATGCTGTCTGAGAAAACATAAGGATAGTATAGAGTTATTTCTACTGTGCCTTCCAGGTTTTCTTTATACGTTCCTCCTTCCATATAAGGCAATCGAAATCTTAGTGATGTGTCCGCTAATTGGTATCCCTCATCTTCGAAATCAAACCTGTCTATAAAAAGATTATAGGGAATGCTGTCAATAGTAATGCTATCCTCATATTCCGGTTGAGCTAATCCAACATCACCATCACCATCCATGAAGCGAAATACTAGAGTTCCTGACAGAGCCCCACTGCTTGCTGAATATTCCTGTATGATAAAATCCTGGTATTGAATACGAGGAATTTCTGATGCAGGGTCCAGTTCTTCACAGGATTTTGCGAATAATAATAAAAGGAGAATTATGTAAAAGGGAAATTTCACCTTTATTTTTTTCTTAGATAAATTTGAATGGGTGTACCTGTGAAATCAAAAAATCCACGCAATTTATTTTCAAGATAGCGTTTATAGGGTTCTCGAACATATTGCGGCAGATTGCAAAAGAAGGCAAATGCCGGATAAAAAGTGTTAAGCTGGGTTGCATATTTAATTCTTATGTATTTTCCTTTAACAGCCGGGGGTGGATATGCATTAATGGCTTCCAGCATCAAATCATTGAGTTTTGAAGTTGAAATCTTACGTTTTCGATTTTCAAAAACCCGGATAGCCTCTTCGAGTACTTTGTGAATACGCTGCTTGGTAACAGTTGAGGTGAAAATAATGGGAATGTCGGTAAATGGGGCCAGTTTTCCTTTTATAAATTTCATGTACTTGTCAAGTGTGTCTTTTTCTTTTTCTATAAGGTCCCACTTGTTCACAAGGATCACCACACCTTTCTTGTTCTTTGCTATAAGTTTAAGAATATTCAAATCTTGCGATTCAATCGATCGGGTTGCATCAATCAATAGCAAGCATACATCTGCCTTCTCTATCGATCGAATAGATCGCAATACAGAATAGTATTCCAGATTTTCGGCCACCTTCCCCTTCTTTCGAAGGCCGGCTGTGTCGACCAGGAAAAATTCGTGTCCGTATTTGTTATATTTGGTATAAATGGAATCCCTGGTGGTTCCCGATATGGGCGTAACAATATTCCGGTCTTTACCAATAAGTACATTAATGAGGGAAGATTTTCCTACGTTTGGTCTTCCTACCACTGCAAATTTGGGAATATGCGACTCGTCCAGCGCTTCTTTATCATCCGATAATTTTGTCGCAGCATCGAGCAATTCCCCTGTTCCGGATCCATTTATAGAGGAAATACAATAGAGTTCTCCAAGACCCAACCTGTGAAAAACATGCGAATCATACTGTCTGTTCGTATTATCAACTTTGTTTATAATAAGGAATACACTTTTGTTGGATTTTCTTAAGATATTAGCAACTGCCTCGTCCAGGTCTGTAATGCCGGTGATAACATCTACAACAAAGAAAATTAAGTTTGCCTCATTGATAGCAATATCCACTTGTTTTCGGATTTCTTCCTCAAAAACATCATCAGAATTGGTAATATATCCTCCTGTATCAATTACAGAGAATTCTTTACCATTCCATTCTCCTTTCCCATAAAGGCGGTCTCTTGTAACACCACTAACTTCATCAACAATGGCTTGTTTTGTGCCGGTTAAGCGGTTGAAAAGTGTGGATTTACCAACATTGGGTCTACCTACAATAGCAATAATCATGGACAAGAATTTTTAGTAAATGAGTTTTGTGGATATTTCTTCGAGTTGCTTTTCAATTCTATTTAATGATGATTTGAGCCGATCAAGTTCCTTGCTTGGGCTTTCAGTATCAGAAACACTTATTTTATTTAATTCTTCATGAGCATGTTTTGCATGCTTAAGACATTCACGTAGGTTATCTGCAAATTCTTTGTTCTCATTAGCCTCCATGGCTTCAATGAATATGGTAGAAACCTTTGCCGCTGATGTTTTGAGTTTTGCAAGATCGTGGTTACTGCCTGCCTTCTCCAGCGAGCGAACAAACCCAATTGTTTGTACAGCAAAATTATATGTTTCTTTTTCTAATTCCTGCATAAATTTGTTTTAATATCCAAAATTTTTAAGGATTTTGTCTTTGTCCCGCCAGTCCTTACTTACCTTTACATGAACTTGCAAGAAAACTTTTTTCCCAAAAAACATTTCTAGATCTTTTCTGGCTTCTGTGCCTGTCTTTTTTAAAGCCAGGCCTTTATGTCCAATAATAATTCCCTTCTGCGATTGGCGGCTAACATGAATCAATGCCATAATGCGCAAAAGTTTTTCTTCTTCTTTAAATTCTTCCACTTCAACCTGCACGGAATAGGGAACTTCTTTTCTATAATTTAAAAGAATTTTTTCCCGTATGATTTCAGTAACAAAAAAGCGTTCTGTTTTGTCGGTTAAACTATCCTTGTCATAATATGGAGGCCCTTCAGGTAAAAGTTCAAGTATGCGATTAAAAACTTTCTCTACATTGAAGTCTTTCAGTGCTGATATGGGAATAATTTCTGCCCTTGGTAGAAAGTTTTTCCAGGTATCGATTAATTGTGTAACCTCATCCTGGGAAGAAAGGTCTATTTTATTTATAATTAGAAGAACCGGAATGTCCAGATCCTTGATTTTTTCAATATAAGCTTCGTTTTTATCGAATTTTTCGTAAGTGTCCGTAATGTATAGAATGATATCAGCATCTTCAAGGGCAGAACTTACCGTCTTCATCATACGCTCCTGCAAGCGGTAATTTGGTTTTATTATTCCGGGGGTGTCGGAAAAAACAGCCTGAAAGTCCTCCCCATTCACTATTCCAAGAATACGATGCCTTGTGGTTTGAGCTTTGGATGTAATAATCGAGATCTTTTCGCCCACTAACTTATTCATCAATGTCGATTTCCCCACGTTGGGATTCCCAATTATATTAATAAAACCTGATTTGTGAGCCATGGTAGCTTTTTTCTTTTAATCTGTTTACAAAGATAATAGTTTTTTAAGCTTGGGAAGGATTTTATAAATGTTATAAAATATTATAATTGAATACTCAATACAAGTTTCCAGGCAAGGTTTTTCGATGGCTTGTTAAAAGCATAAGCACCATAGCGGTAATACGTTCCTATGCCATATGAAAAAAAGGATTGAGTTAATAAATCTTCCACCAAAATTCCAGCCTCATAAAAGCCTTTGTCCATAGAACGAATGCGATCCCCATCTGTAACCTGCCTGAATTTTTCAGACATATCGCCTATCCCGAAGTTATGGATGAAAGAAATTCCTGGAGAAACAAATTCGGTTTTAAAGATCTCCTTAAAGCTGTGTTTGTAAAATATATAGACAAAGCGTTTGTTGTAAAATTCATTTAATTTCATGGAACCAAAGGTATTCTCAGCGTCCAGGGTGAAATTGTGATGGTTTCCAAAGCCGTTAAATGAAGAAGAAAGCGGAACTGAATGGTTGATCCAGCCACCCATGATAGCATAGTGTACTGTTCCAAAAAACTTTGTGGGTAATTTATCTTTTATTTTGATTGCAATCTTATCATAGCTAAATTCACCATAATTGTTTTGAAATCCTCTGGTGTAATTTGCTAATAATACAGGATAGTTGCTTCCCTGCCGATAAATGTTTTTTATGGATTGAAGTTTTTCTTCCTGGTAGGAAAAACGGAGTTTTATTCCGGCCTCATTTAAGTTGTAGCTATTGTGCAGCGTATTATCAGTAGATATAAAACCAAATCCGTCATAAGGTGATACTTCTCTGTACCGGCCAAATACCCTTAGTTGTGTGTGGGGAATAATGCTGCTCTGTAAGGCGATGAGGTGGCTTTCAGAGAAATCCATCCTGTTAACAAGATAATCTCTAAATTCTTCTGTGCTTTGAAATCCGCGCGGTTCTAAAAAATCATAACCTCCAACTTCTTTCAAGTCATGGTCATAGGCATAAAGCAGGAAGTGCTCTTTATATTTGTCCAAACTTAGCTTCAAATGACTTCCATATTTCCATTTTTTGTCTTTAAATCCATAACCTGCGTAAGCTCCTATTTCAATGTGATTTGAGATTTTATGATTGTTTCGCAGGCCCATGCCCAAACGCAATCCTTCATAGCGATTATAGTTGATAAGTTTATTTAAATCCAGATCAATCTTCCCGATGCTTAAATGCCCTGTAAGCAAACTTTCCATTCCTTTCATGATGCGCTCAAGTGGGACCTCGCTGGTTAAGCTGTCTAATGCTTCAATTGTCCTGTTATCCCGTTCATCCAATTTTTCATAGCGATTTACGTTCCAGTAGGTGCTGTCTCTCTCTCCGGCTAATGGATCGATAATAAGCGTGGCCCTTGAAAATTTTAGCTCTTTTTCACCCGGTTGTAAGTTTATTTCACGAATATAGCTTTTGTTGATACCTAAAAGCCTGGATGATTCATCTTCTGTGTCTGAGACCATTAAGTTGTTGTAATAGAAATAGGTTTGCAACTGTGCAGGAAACCATATGCTGTCTTCTATCAATTGATAGTTTTGTTGGATTTTTAAGGATAATTCTCCTCCCTGGTTTGAGGGTTCTGCTACAACTCGTTGGATGGCATACCCGTTGGTGTTGATATGTAGGAAACCTTTCAGCGATTCAAAGTTTTTGTTTCGTTTCGGCTGAAATCGAACAATAAAAACGGAGTCTTTCGAATGGGTTAATGTGTCCTCTAAAATAAAAACGTAGCGGGAAAGGCTTTTTTTATCAAGCGGATTCACGTAACGCTTGTCTAAAACCTGAAAAAATTCATCGTAAAAAGTAAAAGATTGCATTTGAACTGCCAAAAGGCTGAACAATGGGTCTTTGAAACCTGATGTTTTTGATGCAAGTATTGTTTCTTCTTCTTTGCCAGGCTTTTTATATTTTTTTCGGGTTACCGTTTCTATGAAAAACAGATGCTGTTCCTCTACCATGTCTCTTAAAGAATAGAGGGAAGAGTCAATGCTGTTAATACTGTCTTCTGAGGTATTATACTGCGAGATTTTTGCGTCCAGAGAATCCTTGTCTAAAGTGAAAATTGTTTTGTTGTATGATTTGTAGGTGTAAGACGCTAGATTATTCGGATGATTTTTGTCCATGTTTTCTAAAACTTTGCGAATAATGGGCATAGCAGGGTTTTCTCCCGGGAAGATAGTGACTTCATTGATGGCATAAGGTGTGGGGGCTAAATAAAGATAATAACGGCTTTTTTCCGCAATGAGGTGAATGGTATCTTTCTTATAACCAATAGTGCTTACCAGAATTCTCTTTGCATCAGCATTTAGCTGTAAATAAAAATTACCATCAATATCGCTTGTCGTTCCATTGCCTGTGGCTAAATCAATTATATTAACGAAAGGGAGTGGTTGGTTGTTACTGCTGTCGAAAACCCTGCCCGAAATGTGAATCGGCTGTGCATAAATCTTTAAGGAAAACAGAATTAGGATGAGCCCCGAAACCAGTTTCTTGAGTTGCATTGAGCTTAATTTAAGAAGTTGATTATTCGTACATTTTTGCTTTCAACATTCCGATTTCTTTTTCCGATAAGAACCTCCATTTCCCACGGGGGAGGTTCTTTTTGGTAAGACCGGCAAAAAAAACACGATCCAACTTTACAACCTGGTAGCCTAGTGATTCAAAGATGCGCCGTACAATCCG
>CAYVSF010000029.1:0-13336 GCA_964453775.1 uncultured Bacteroidales bacterium | reverse complement strand
AGAAGCTGAAGAAACAAATAAATTGAACGCTGAAGAAAAGAAAAAGTGATGACAGGATATTTTTATAATCTAACTTTTGCAAATCCGGCATTATTATACCTGTTGTTTATTTTGCTGGTGCCAATTGTATTTTATGTGTTCAGATACAAGAAGCGAAATGCAGAACTTCAACTGAGTAGTCTGAAGGCTTTTAAAATGAAGTCTGCCGGATTTAAACCGATTTTACGACATATACTCTTTGCTTTTAGAATTATAGCACTTGCTTTGTTGATTATTGCCCTGGCAAGGCCACAATCTTCCGAATCATGGGAGGATATTTCTACCGAGGGGATTGATATTATGCTGGCCCTGGATATTTCCAGTAGTATGTTGGCCAGAGATTTTGATCCGGACCGGCTGGAAGCCTCCAAAAACCTGGCCATGGAGTTTATATCAGGCCGACCCTATGATCGTATTGGTTTGGTGGTGTTTGCCGGAGAAAGCTTTACGCAATGCCCTTTAACTACTGATCATGCAGTGCTTGTGAATTTGTTCCGGGATATTAAAAGTGGTATGATTGAAGATGGAACTGCTATTGGAATGGGACTGGCGACTAGTGTGAATCGACTGAAGGAGAGTGAAGCAAAGAGTAAGGTGATTATTCTGCTTACCGATGGGGTAAATAATAGCGGCGATATTACACCAATTACCGCTGCTGAAATCGCAGAAACTTTTGGTGTGCGTGTCTATACGATTGGTGTTGGAAGTAAGGGTATGGCTCCATATCCAACCCAAACCGCCTTTGGTATTCGTTACCAAAATATGAAAGTGGAGATTGATGAAGAAATTCTTCAGCAAATTGCCGAAGATACCGGAGGAGCATATTTTCGTGCCACCGACAATGAAAAGTTGCGTTCCATTTATAATGAGATTGATCAACTGGAGAAATCCAAGATAGAAGTGAAGGAGTACAGGAAAAAGAATGAAGAGTTCTTTTGGTTTGTCGTTGTTGCAGGCTTATTGATTGTGTTTGAATTTGTAGTGCGTAAAACCATATTACGTTCAATTCCTTAAAGTTGGAAGTGTTATGACTGAGATATTTAGATTTGGGAATGAAAAAATGCTTTACTTGCTTTTGGTATTGCCTGTTCTACTAATCGTTTTTGTTTATGCAAGAATGAAGTACAAACAGGCACTAAAAAAATTTGGAGAACACAATGTTATACATGCATTGATGCCATTTGCAGCACCCCATAAATCAACCTGGAAATTTATATTGATAGTATTGGCTTTGGTTGCCTTAATTTTTGCCCTGGCCGATCCGCAATACGGATCGAAGCTGGAAAAAATGAAGCGAAAGGGAGTGGAAATTGTAATTGCCCTGGATGTGAGTAATAGTATGCTTGCCGAAGATATTAAACCCAATCGGTTGGAGCGGGCTAAGCAAGCTATTTCCAGATTGGTCAGCAATTTGGAAAATGACAAGGTTGGCCTTATTGTATTTGCAGGAGATGCCTATGTGCAGGTTCCGGTGACACAAGATTATTCTGCGGCAAAAATGTTTCTTTCATCTATTAATACTGATATTGTCCCCGTGCAGGGTACAGCTATTGGAACGGCCATCAACCTGGCTATGAAATCTTTTAACATGGAGAGTGATTTGGAAAAAGCTATTATCATCATTACCGATGGTGAAAACCATGAAGATAATGCTGTTTCTGCAGCAGAAGCTGCTTTGGAGAAAGGCATTCAGGTACATACAATTGGAATGGGAAGCAAGGAAGGTGCCCCGATACCTATAGCCAAAGCTGCAGGGCAATCTGTTTTTCAAAAAGACAAAGATGGCAATGTGGTTGTAAGTAAATTAAACCAAAACATGTTGCAGCAAATTGCTTCGGCCGGAGGAGGTACCTTTGTCATGTCGAACAATGCAACCACCGGCTTAAATGAGCTCTACGGGGAAATCAATAAAATGGATGAGAAGGAGATAGAAACCCGTGTGTATACTGATTTTGAACACCGGTTTCAGTATCTTTTGGGCGTTGCTATTTTTTTCATACTATTAGAAATGTTGATTTTGAATCGAAAAAATAAGCGGTTGCAGGGGATTAACTTGTTTAAAATGAAAGTGTGATATGAGACAATTAGTTATTTTTATGCTGATTTTGTTGACTAGTTCTGTGGTTTTAGCACAGAAGGAGCGAAAATACATCCGTCAGGGGAATAAAGCATATGAGAAAGAGTTGTACGATAATTCGGAGGTAGCCTACCGCAAAGCATTAGATAAAACAGAAGAGAATACGAAAGGCGAAACAAGGTATGGAGCTTCTTTTAACATTGGCGATGCCTTGTACAAGCAGGGGAAATTCCAGGATGCAGCGAAAACTTTTAAGGAATTAGGTGATCTTGATATTCCTGCTGAAGAAAAAGCTAAAGTGTTTCACAATCTGGGTAACAGTTTGCTGGAAATAAAAAAATATAAAGAGAGTATTGAAGCTTACAAGCAAGCCCTTCGGCATTATCCCGATGACATAGAAACAAAGTACAACCTGGAATATGCCCGAAAGAAATTACAAGAGCAACAGCAAAAACAGCAAAATCAGAAGAATAAAAAGGATAAAGACAAGAATAAGGATAAAAAGGATCAAAACAACGAGAACGATCAACAGAAGAATAAGAATAAAGATCAGAATAAAGAACAGGATAAAAACAAACAACAACAAGATAAGAATAAACCACAAGATCAAAAGCAAAATCCACAGCAACAACCCAAAATGGACAAGGCTGATGCTGAAAGGCTGCTAAAAGCTCTGGAGAATGATGAGAAGAAATTGCAGGAGAAGCTTAAAAAGAAAAAAGCTAAAGCAAAGAAGGTAAAGAAAGAAAAAGAATGGTAAATGCATTCAATTTAACGTAAATAGTGAATCCATGATAAAAAAGGCATTAATCGTATTGGTGTACATCTTTTTCAGTCAATTGCTGATGGCAGATGAAGTCAGGTTTACGGCTGAAGCACCTAAAGTTGTTGAAGAAGGGGGGAGGTTTCGGCTAATTTATACAGTTAACCAGCAGGTTGATAATTTTATCCCTCCGGTATTGGACAATTTTACCGTGTTGGCAGGTCCAAGCACTTCCTCCAGCAGTAATGTCAGTATTGTGAATGGCGAAGTAACCAAAACTTTTACATTAAGATACACTTATATTCTACAAGCCAATAGGGAAGGAGAAATGAATATCCCCCCGGCACGTGTAAAGGTAGATGGGAAAGAGTATAAAAGCAACACACTAACGATTGAAGTGATAAAAGGAGCACCAAATAAATCCGGGAATAAGGCGACTGCCGGATCAACGGGAAATACCAGCACCACAGGAACATCAAATGACAAATTATTTGTAAAGGTATTAGTAGATGATGCACGGGTTTATGAACAGGAACCCGTAGTTGCCACCATTAAGCTTTTTTCCCAGGTGAGTGTAACCGGACTGAACAATTATGAATTCCCTGATTTTAATGGTTTTTATTCGCAAGAAATTGAAACACCTCCTTTAACAAGTTTAACCCGGGAGGAATACAAAGGAGAGATTTATGGAACGGGTGTTATTCAAAAGTTTCTGCTTTATCCGCAGAAAACCGGAAAATTAACCATAAGCCCTTTTAAAATAGAGTGTTTATACCAAAAACCATCAAGAAATCAGGCCAGAAGTATTTTTGATGATTTTTTTGGCAATTATGAAACCTACCGGGAAAACCTGGTGAGCGACGAGCTAAGCATTCAGGTGGATCCATTACCCGCAGGCGCTCCTGTAGATTTTACGGGTGCAGTTGGAATGTTTAAGATTTCTGCCAGTATTGATAAGAAGCAACTGAAAGCCAATGAAGCCATCACATATAAAATAGTTGTATCCGGGCGGGGAAACCTGAAAATGATAAATGCACCAGAACTTGATCTGCCGCCAAATTTTGAAGTTTATGATCCGAAGATTAATGAAAACATAAAAAACCAGGAGGGAGGTTCATTGGGTAGAAAAACTTTTGAATACTATTTGATTCCCCGCCATCCCGGTAAATATACTATTTCGTCATTAAATTTTGCTTTTTTTAATCCTTCAACCCGGAAGTATCATACTTTAAGAACCAACAGTTATGATATCGAAGTGCTTAAGGGAGAAGAGGATAGTACTGTAGCAATGTCTTCGGTGTATAATAAGGAAAACCTTCGTTTCATCGGGAGGGATATTCGTTTTATTAAAACAGGACCGGCCAATTTTAAAGAAAAAGGAAATTATTTCTTTGGCAGCTGGCTCTTTATAGCTATTTACACAGGAGGTCTTATTGTATTTCTTTTAGGACTGTTCGTACGTCACCAAAACAAGAAGCAAAGGGCTAATATTCAGCTGATGAAGAACAAGAAAGCCAATCGTATTGCACGACAGCGTTTGAAGCAATCCAGGCGCTTTATGAAAGAGAACGAAAATGTGGCCTTTTACGATGAATTAACACGTTCGATGTGGTTGTACTTGAGTGAAAAATTAGGTATTCCAATTGCTGAGTTGACAAAAGATAGGGCAAGGGAAGAACTCGTGGAAAATGCGGTAGATGAAAAAATGGCAGAAGAGTTTTTAGAAATATTGGATGATTGTGAATTTGCCCGCTACGCACCCTCAAAAGAGCGAAAATCTATGGATGAACTTTATCAGGTGGCTGTAAATGTACTGAGTAACTTGCAGGAAAATTTACGTAGAAGCAAAAAAAGGTTTTAATCTTGGAATTCATTAATAAACCGGATATTTGGAATCGTGTTAAATCAATCCTGAAATGAAAAAAACAATATTAATAATAATTGTGATGCTGATTTACCAGCAGTTGCATGCTTTTTCTCCGGACAGTCTCATGAAATCTGCGAATGAGGCCTACGGAACGAAAGAATACCAAAAGGTCATCGACCGATATGAACAGCTGTTAAATAAAGGATATGAATCAGCAGTACTGTATTATAACCTGGGCAATGCATATTATAAAACGGCAAATTTACCTCATGCCATATTAAACTATGAACGTGCAAAAAGGATAGCACCCAGAGACGAAGATATACAATACAATCTTGATATGGCAAACGCTATGGTGGTAGATAAAATTGAGAAAATACCCGATTTCTTTCTCAAAAGGTGGTTTAGAGCTGCCATTCAATGGTTAAGTACCAATACATGGGCATGGGTAAGTGCAGTCTCTTTTATTTTAATGCTGATTTTTGCAGCACTATTTCTTTTTACAGATGTTTTTTGGTTTAAGAAAGCTGCATTTGTGCTTGCGATTGTGCTGTTTTTATTAGCTGGTTGGAGTTTTTTTGCTTCTTATAAACAGAAGCAAAGGATGGAAGCAATATCAACGGCTATTGTTTTTGAGCCTTCTGTAACGGTTATGAGTAGTCCATCAGAAGGAGGCACAGAATTGTTTGTACTTCATGAAGGCACAAAAGTGCATGTGGAAACAATACGCGATGACTGGTTTGAAATAAAATTGGATGATGGCAGTAAAGGATGGCTACCCACCTCAAGCCTTAAAGTAATTTAATATGATGAATATGAAATACCTGCTATTGCTATTGTTTTTTGCATTAAGCATAACTTTACAAGCCCAGGATAACTTCTCACCGGAATTGTCTTTTGGTGTCCGTCAGGGGGCCAATTATTCAAGTGTTTATGCAGATCCAGGTATCGCACAAAGTGAAATGTTGCGATATAGTGGAGGTGTAAGTTTTAAGTATTCTGTGGAAAAGTACAGGGGCATTCAAATCGAAATTAATTATGAGCAATATGGCTGGCGAGAGCCCAATCCATATCTCCCTGAATACTATCATAAGGTAGATTATATTGACATTCCTGTGTTTGCGCAACTTTATGTAGGAATGAAAAACAGGATCTTGCTAAATATTGGACCCACGATAAGCTTTAAAGTTTCAGAATCTCAAACCCATGTGGATCCTGATTCTCCCGGCAATATGTATCATTATAACAAAGAAGCTGCCGGGTTTGATTATTCCATCACAGGTGGTCTGGGTTATGCCCGGAAATTTTCCTTTGGCACGCTTCAACTGGAAGGCAGGTATAAAATGGGCCTGATTTCAATGTTTGAACAAAACATTGAGGAAGAATTCGAAACTGCAAGACACCAGGTAATTAATGTATCATTGCTCTATTTTTACAGAAAAAATTAATCATCCCACACTTGAACATAATGAAGGTCTTGATTGTTTGGATCCAAAGTCAAATAACAAAAAATCAAGATGATGAAAAAAATAGTATTCCTGGTAGTTGCCACATTTATAGCTACTTCTATAATTGGCCAGACAAAAACCTTCCACGATTTTAAAGTGAAAGATATTGATGGGCTTGAGTATGATTTATCCCAGTTGAAAGGGAAAAAAGTAATGGTGGTGAACACAGCATCAAAATGCGGTCTAACACCTCAATATGAAGAATTGCAAGAGCTTTATGAAAGTTATAAGAATAATAATTTTGTAATAATCGGATTTCCTGCAAATAATTTCATGAATCAGGAACCGGGAAGCAATGCAGAAATTAAGGAATTTTGCTCTTCAAATTATGAGGTGAGTTTCCCCATGATGTCTAAAATATCTGTAAAGGGAGATGATATACATCCGGTATATGCCTGGCTTACAGAAAAGAACAAGAATAATGTGGAAGATTCGAAAGTAAAATGGAACTTTCAGAAATATTTGGTTGATGAAGAGGGTAAGTTGGTAATGCATTTCAGTCCCAGAACCAGTCCGAAAGATGAAGAGATAATTGCATGGATTGAACAATAACACATAGAGCCTGGGTTAAAGGGGAGGAGCAATTAGCGTTCTCCCTTTTTTATTCGCAGTAACGCTGAATAATTTCGTATGATTTTTTGATCCCCAACTCACCTGCTTTGCTGATATCCATGCATCCATTTTCCGTCTCTTTTAGGTAGATATAAGTAATTCCACGATTAAAATATGCTTCCGCAAAATTATCATCCAATTCAATACATTTTGAATAGGCTTCGACTGCTTTCCTGTGTTTTTTTATTTCCAGGTAAGCATTTCCCATGTTAAACCAGGCCTCTTTCATATTCGGGAATTTTGACAAAGCCATGGAATAGTCACTTAATACATTTGCATAATCATCGTACACATGCTCTGTGGTTTGGGAACTGCTCTGTAAGTTTGAAAAAGATTTTTGCCAAAGAACGGCGTCTTTCTTTTGTTCCACAGATTCAATAAAAGTTAACATGGCCTGCCGAATGCTTCCTCTTATAAAATGGGTCCATGGGGAATTATAGTTCTCAACAAGTTGTCTTGCGGCATTCATGGCATCATTATACAGGCTATTGTAGGCATAAAGTAATGCAGTTCTCATAAGATCCAGGCTGTCTTTGCTCATTCCCAGCTGCTTCAATTCGTCTAAAGCTGCTTCGGTTTTTTTGAAGTCCGATTTTTTATGATAATTGCTGTTTGTCAGGCAACTTTCAGTGACTGAAAGCCAATCATTATAAGCAAAAACAGATGATTTGCAATACAAGGTATTTACCTCTGCCTCTTTGGGGAATACGACCAACTGTTCAAAAGGGATAATTTGTAAATTTCCTTTATTCCCCTCGTAGAATTGTCTTTCCGACTGTAAGGAAATGAGTTTCTTGAATGTTTTAGCAGTATCTGCAAATTCAGGATCCTGGGCGATTTCTGCAATTTCTCTTGCTTTATCTATATCGGCCAGAGCGCCTTTGATATTGTCCAGTTGTCTTCGGGCTGCAGAACGGTTAATATAGGCTTTTGCAAACAAAGGATAAATATCAACTGCTTGGGTGTAGTCCTCTTCAGCACCTTTGTAATCACCAATTTCCATTTTAACAATTCCCCTGTTGAACCATGTAAGAATATTATCGGGGTTTAGCACCAGTACCTGGCTAAAGTCATCGATGGCTTTGTTGTTTGCTCCGATTTCATTATAGATAAGCCCTCGATTGAAAAAAGCCAGGGCATTTCTGGGTTCCATCTTAATGGCTGTATCCAAATCAGAAATAGCCTTTTCATAATCATGTTTGCTGTAATAAGCCAGGGATCTGTTGATATAACCGTCGGCAATTAAAGGTTCTAACTCAATAAGTTTTGTGAAATCAATGATGGCACTATCTAGCTTGCCCCATTCCTGGTATAATAAGCCTCGGTTTTGATAGGCAGGAGAGAAATCAGGCCTTCGCTTTATGCAAATATTGTAGTTTTTAAGTGCATCCAGTGTATCACCTTTCTTATATTTTGCGATTGCTTTGTAAAAAACAGCTTTGATGTCCTTGCTTTGCAGTGAAATGGATTGATTAAAGTCTTCTATGGAACGCTCATACAATTCCAGGTTTAAACGCACAAAACCCCTGTATAAATAATAATCCGACTGAATCGGATCGAAATTAATGGCTCGAGTAAAATCACTTGCAGCCAGGTTGTATTTTTTGAGATTTATCCGTGCGAGTCCCCTATATTCGTACACCGTGGTGTTGTTGGGTTTAGACTTTACAGACCTAGTAAAATCCTGCTCTGCACCAATAAAATCATTTAAACGGTATTTTGCAACGCCTCGCAGAAAAAGGGCTTCTGCATGATCAGGTTGTGCTTCAATTACCAGGTTGAATAAGGGAATGGCATTGCTAAATTGCTGTCGGTTTAACCTTAGCTTTCCCTGATAAATGAAATAATCGGCATTTAACTGGGCGAACCCTGCGTTAAATACAAATAAAAGAGCGATTTGTAGTACAAGGCGACGCAATTTAGTAATCGATTAATGTCAGAATTCTGGTTAATGCTTCCCGATCGGTTTCGTCAAAAGAATTGTATTCATTTGAATCAATATCCAATACCCCGTAAATTTTCCCATTCCCATCTTTCAAAGGAATTACTATTTCTGATTTGGACCGGGAATCACAGGCAATGTGGCCTGAGAATTTCTCCACATCAGGAACCACTTGTGCCTTTTGTTGATTGATCGCAGCCCAGCATACACCGGTATCCTTTACCAATTCCTGGCATGCAACCGGCCCCTGGTATTGTCCAACAATTAACTTATCCCCTTTAAGAAAATAGTAGCCTGTCCAAAAAAAGTATTCCATTTTATGATGTAGGACTGCAATAATTGTCGACATACGTGCATACTTATCATCAGACTTGGGCATTAATTCTTTTAGCTGATTGTATATTCGCTCGTATCTGCCTTCTTTTTTCTTTTTATCCATGGCTTGTCAGTTTGGCTCAAAGTTAACATTTATCTTTTTTTTTAGTAGTTTCTTTCAATTAAACTGGCCGATAAATTAAACTTTAAATTACTTTTGCTGTCTGTTAAGCTATGGGAAAGTTGAAAGGAATTTTAGGGCAATTAACTGATAACGAAAAACATACTTTCCGTTTGCATCTAATGTATTCGGTGGTTGAAGGAATGATGAGCGGAGCTATTGTTTTAAATGAATTTATCTTCATTAAAGCTCTCCTCGGGTCCAGCTACCAACTTGGTGCGCTTTTTCAAACCAGCGTTATTGTCCTTATTTTTTCTGTTTTATTTAATGAATTGGTAAGAAGAGCCAAGAGTAAGAAGCGCTTATTGAAACGAGTGGCTCTTTTGACACACGCTCCCCTGGCTTTAATGTTGCTATTTCCTAAAGATATGGAAATTTTGGAAGCCACTTCGCGTTATCATTATATCTTTCTTTTTATCTTTTTAGCATATTTCCTTTCGCGTCCTTTTGTTTATCCCACAATTAATTTGTTTCTGAAAAATAATTACCGGGATAAATACTTTGGAAGCCTATACAGCTACGGAACTTCCCTGCAAAAGATTACCATGTTGCTCACTGCTTTTGCTTTTGGGATTATGCTGGATTTCAATCCATTTGTCTACCGCTTTGTCTATCCCACACTGGGCTTGTTAGGTGTACTTAGTATTTTTTGGCTCACCCGGATAAGGTTTGTGCCTGCGCATGAGGAAAGTACCGCTAAGCAAAACATTCTATATTCGGTAAAAGATGCCTTAAAACGAATGATAGGCATTTTAAAAACCAATAAACCCTTTCTGGATTATCAATTGGGCTTTATGCTTTATGGATTTGCTTTTATGAGCACCAAGGCCGTAATTACCCTGTTCTATGATGAAGCCTTGCATCTTAATTATACCAGTGTGGCCTTTTATCAGAATATATTCAATGTTTTGGCTATTTTCCTTCTTCCGGTATTTGGAAGGTTAATTGGTAAAATAGATCCCCGTAAATTTGCAGGTTTAACTTTTATAGCACTGGCTTTGTATCTGTTCTTTATAATGATTACCAGCTACTTTCCGGAGCATATCGAAGTTTGGAACCTTCATATATATTATACTCTAATTATTGCAGTGTTTTTTAACGGGATTTTTGTTGCTACCATGTCACTGGCCTGGTATATTGGATCGGCCTATTTTTGTAGTAGGGAAGAAGCCGGCGATTACCAGTCGGTGCACCTTACAGTAACAGGTATAAGAGGGCTTGTTGCTCCAATGATAGGTGTTTATTTCTATAATGCCATAGGGTTTACCGGAACCTTTAGCATTGGGATTATCTCCTTATTACTGGCTGTAAGTCTCTTGCTTTATTCAAAGCGCAAACATACTTTAACGCTTCGGCAATAGTAGGTAGTTTTTATTATCTTTAGTGTTTAATTGCTAACCCTAAATACTGAAAAATGAAAACATTATATCTATTGTCATTTATAGGCTTGTTCATTTTGTTGTTTTCCTGTAATACAGAGAAATCCGCGGATGTATTAGTTCGTGCTGATAAGGTGTATACAGTTGATTCCGAATTCAGTGCAGTTGAATCATTTGCTGTTAAAGATGGAAAGATTCTTGAAACCGGAACATGGAAAGACTTATCGGGAAAGTATGATGCAAAGCAAGTACTGGATTATTCGGGTGCGTATATTTATCCCGGGTTAATTGACCCGCATTGTCACTTTTATGGTTATTCTACCGGACTGCTGCAGGCAAACCTGGTGGGTACTACTTCAGTTGAAGCTATTATTGAGCGTTTAAAGGAACACCAGGAAACCTATCCTTCCAAATGGATATTAGGTCGGGGATGGGATCAGAATGACTGGAAAACCAAAGATTTTCCAACGAAAGAAATGCTGGATGAAGCTTTTCCCGAAACCCCCGTGTTCCTAAAGCGCATCGACGGTCATGCAGCATGGGTTAACTCAAAAGCCCTTGCGCTGGCAGGTGTTACAGCCAAATCATCCATACAGGGTGGTGAAGTGATACTGAAAGATTCAGAACCGCAGGGAATTCTTGTTGATAATGCCTCCACTCTCGTTTCATCTGTGATTCCCGCTTATAAAAAGGAAGAAGCCGCAGAAGCCATTTTGCAGGGGCAGAAGAATTGCTTTGCTGTGGGTTTAACCTCTGTTGCTGATGCTGGTCTTTCCAAAGAGCAGGTGATGCTGCTTGATTCTCTTCAGAAAAACGATCAGCTAAAAATGCGTATTTATGCAATGTTGAGTCCCTCAAGGAAAAACATTGAGCAATTTGTTAAAAAAGGCCCTTATGAAACTGATTTTCTGCATGTAGAATCTATTAAACTTTTCGCCGATGGAGCACTTGGCAGCCGAGGAGCATGCATGCTGGAACCATATTCTGATGATCCGGAAAACTATGGACTGATTGTAACCGATATCAGTGAACTTGATAGTCTTTGCAATTTGGCTTATGAAAACAATTTCCAGGTGAATACTCATGCCATAGGCGATTCTGCAAACAGACTTATGCTAAAAATGTATGCCAAATATCTTGGTGGAGCAAATGACCGAAGATGGCGGATTGAACACGCTCAGATTATTCATCCAATTGACTTCCAGATGTTTGGCCAGTATGATATTATTCCCTCAATTCAAACAACACATGCCACTTCGGATATGTATTGGGCCGATGAAAGGCTGGGAGCAGAGCGGCTAAAAGGGGCATATGCCTACCAGGAGCTCCTCAAACAGAATGGATGGTTACCAAATGGAAGCGATTTTCCGGTTGAACATATCAATCCTTTATTAGGCTTTTATGCCGCAATAGCCAGGAAAGACGTAAAAGGGTACCCCAGTGAAGGCTTTCAAATAGAGAATGCGCTAACCCGCGAGCAAGCATTGCGAGCCATGACAATATGGGCAGCTAAAGCAGCTTTTGAAGAGGATGTTAAAGGAAGCCTGGAACCGGGTAAAATGGCTGATTTTGTAGTGTTTGAAAAAGATTTAATGCATGTTGACGAGAAAGAGCTTCCTGGCCTGGATGTTTTAAAAACGATTAGTGGGGGTACTATTGTATATCAGAAGCAATGATTTTATAAATTGACTGGATATAAAAAAGGCTGCTCATAGTATTTAAGCAGCCTTTTCTATTTTTGATATCCTTTATTGACTTTGCATCATCTTTTGAATTTTCTGCTGTAATTCGGGGCTTTTTTGTAAAGCCATGGCTATTTCCTGGTATCGCTGGATGGTAAGCCCTTCATCTTCTATCTTCTTTTGCATAGACTGTGTGGCTTCCTTTTGGATTTGAACAATCTGCTGATTAGCTTTATCAAATTGCTCCATTTCTTCTGTTGTACCTTGTATTTCCTGGCTTGGGTTCTGCTCGCTCTGTTTCATTTCATTGAAACGTTCAATGCTCAATTCCTCATCCTGCACAGCTTTTGCCATATTTTGCTGGGCCTGCTGATTTATTATTTGTACTTGTTGAAAAGCGGCTACAAAGGTGGTGAGTTCTTTATCGGATACATCTGTGGCTGCCTTTGGTTGCGGTGTTTGTGCATTTAAAAAGGCCGTCCCCATGAAGAAAACAATAAGTAAACTTGTTAATTTTTTGGTTTTAAACATAAATCATTCATTTTTAGAATTATAAATAAAAATAATTGCAATATCAGTGCAATAATAAATTGACATCCAGTATTTTAACAAAAACAAAACTACAAAGAATAAAAGAGGAATCGAAATAAACGCCTGATTAATTGTGTTAAAAAATGTTATAGTTAATACTATGGGTATCTAGAAACTGCCATACACATAGTTTTTACCATTGAAATAATGTAATTATAAGGCGCATGGACTTAAAAATCGATTCCTTTTTATATTTTTGCAACTTTAAAATAAAACAGATGCTTTAACAGAAAGCGATTGGAAATAAATTATGGGTTTTAAAGAAGAAATACAGCGAAGGAAAACTTTTGGTATTGTCAGCCACCCGGATGCCGGTAAAACAACACTCACCGAAAAACTGCTTTTATTCGGGGGGGCTATCCATGTAGCAGGAGCCGTAA
>CAYVSF010000028.1:0-13359 GCA_964453775.1 uncultured Bacteroidales bacterium | reverse complement strand
AATCCAAAACGATTTATTTTCTGTAAAAATACTGACTAATTAAGACTAAGATTATGGTAAAAACGCTACTTGCCAATGCTCTGCCAAGTGTTAAAAAGAAATCGCTAAATCTAAATACCTCCACATAAAATAAAAATAAATGATGTGCTAAAACAAGTATTGTTATATATTTTAAAAACCAATTCAACCCATAATATCTTAAAATTGGATAAGTTTCAGTTTCATAGCCATCTCTTGGAGAAAAGAACTCAAGGACATAAGGTCTTAGAAAAGCCATAAAAACGGTTGCAGAAGTGTGCATCCCCGGTGTATGGGAAAACAAGTCGACCACCATCCCCAAGATAAATGCCAGCAAAAGCAACATCCATTTAGGCGTCTCAAAAGGCAATATCAATATGAAAAGTACATAAAGATAGGGATTAATAAACCCACTCAACTGGATATTGTTTAAAACAAGAATCTGTAAGGTGAGTAACAAAATAAAACTTATAATATAGCGGGGTAAAACTTTAATCATATAAAGATTCCTCCTCTAATTGTTCCTGTTCATCTTTTAGCAAATAACTCACAATATTTACATTAGCTACTTTCTTAAAATTGACAGCAAGTTCAACCTTAATTTGATAAAAACTTCCACTGATCTCTTCATAATCCTCCACAAATCCAATGTCTATTCCTGCCGGATAAATTGCTGAGTATCCTGAAGTAACAATAGTATCTCCTGGATAAACTTCAGCATTAAGAGGAATTTCTGTCAATATGCCGTATTTGTAACCTTTCCCGGTCCAACTAAGGGAACCAAAATACCCGCTGTTTTTTAACTTGGCACTAATTTTAAAGTCTCGGTTAAGTAAGGAAATCGCCGTTGCGAAGTTATCCGAAACACCCTTGATCACTCCAACTACTCCCTCCTGGGATATAACTGCCATCTCAGGTTGAATTCCATCATCTGTTCCTTTATTAATGGTAATGTAGTTATGCTGTTTTGTAATTGAATTATTGATGACACGTGCCGGAGTGTAATAATACTTCTGATTATTAATAGAATCTTTAATCGAACGATAAAAAGAGCGATCTGCCCTCTCCATGTTAATAAGGATGTTGTTGAGCCGGGCATTCTCATTCGCCAGCATTCGGTTTTCTTCCTGTAAAGAAAAGTACTTTTTAAAATCATCCATTTGCTGGTGAAATTTGCCTGTTACTTCTCTTGCCAGGTTAACAAATCCCGATTGGTGATAATGATTATTTTGAATGAGTATAGAGAACGCAATGACCTCCAGGACTAAGAAAAGTAGAAAAAAATGAATCCGATAAAGGAATTTAAGAAGTCCTCTCATTGTATTTCTCCAATATTATAATTTTACCTCATTAGAAATGAAAATTTATCTACATTTTTAAGAGCGATTCCGGTACCTCTTGCTACAGCATGTAATGGGTCTTCTGCAACATGAAAAGGAATGCCAATCTTATCGGTAAGACGCTTGTCCAGGCCTCGCATAAGGGCACCACCACCTGCCAGGTAAATTCCATCATTCACGATATCTGCATACAACTCCGGGGGTGTTTGCTCAAGTACTCCCAATATCGCTGTTTCTATTTTTGAAATTGATTTATCCAAACAATGTGCTATTTCCTGATATGATATTGGTATTTCCACAGGCATTGCCGTCATCAGATTAGGTCCACGAACAATATAATCTTCCGGTGGATTTTCAAGTTCCGGCAATGTAGAACCAACATTAATTTTTATTTCTTCAGCTGTTCGTTCACCTATCTTAATATTATGCTGATGACGCATATAGGCTTGTATATCTGCCGTAAAGCTATCGCCTGCAATACGGATCGATTTATTACATACAATACCTCCAAGTGCAATTACTGCCACTTCTGTTGTACCTCCACCGATATCCACAACCATACTTCCTTTGGGCTCTTCCACGTCAATGCCCATTCCAATAGCTGCAGCCATAGGTTCATAAATCAAATAAACATCCCTGCCTCCCGCATGCTCGGAGGAATCCCTAACTGCACGCATTTCTACTTCGGTACTTCCAGAAGGGATGCAGACCACCATTCTTAAAGAGGGAGCAAACATTTGGGGTTTACGGTTTATCATTTTAATCATCCCCCGAATCATCTGTTCGGCTGCATTAAAATCAGCAATTACACCATCTTTTAATGGGCGTATTGTTTTGATTCCCACATGCGTCTTCCCGTGCATTTGTCGGGCCTTATTACCGATGGCTACCAATTTACTTGTGCTTTGCTCTATTGCTACAATTGATGGTTCATCCACTACAATCTTGTCATTATGGATGATAATAGTATTGGCAGTTCCTAAGTCAATAGCCAACTCTTGTGTGAATAGTGAAAATAATCCCATGAATAGTATTGTTAAAAAATTAATGTTTAAAATGTCTGGTTCCTGTAAAGACCATTTTCATTTTGTGTTCATTACAAAAATCTATAGAATCTTTATCCCGAACAGATCCTCCCGGTTGTATTACAGCTGTTATTCCGGCCTCATGAGCAATCTCTACAGAATCTGCAAAGGGGAAGAAAGCATCTGAAGACATTACAGCTCCTTTCAAATTAAAATTAAAGCGCTTTGCCTTTTCTATCGCCTGCTTCAGTGCATCAACTCTTGATGTTTGCCCAACACCACTGGCGCAAAGTTGCTTATTTTTAGCAAGCACAATCGTATTGGATTTCGAATGCTTAACCACTTTGTTAGCAAAAAGTAAATCTTCTACTTCCTGCGGTGTAGGCTCTTCATCTGTTGCCGGTTTTAAATCAGCAGCTACTTCCATTTTATAATCCTTATCTTGCACCAATACGCCATTTAAAATCGAGCGATATTGTTTTTCGGGCAAATCGCAGGGTTTTTGTATTAAAATAATCCTGTTCTTTTTTGATTTAAGCATTTCCATTGCCTGTTCTTCATAGGAAGGCGCAATAATGACCTCAAAAAATATTCTATTGATTTCTTTTGCAGCTTCAGCTGTAACTTTTGTATTTGTAATTAAAATCCCGCCAAAAGCAGATACAGGATCGCCTGCAAGGGCATCTTTCCAAGCCTCTAAAATAGTATCCCTTGAGGCAATACCACAAGCATTGTTATGCTTTAGAATAGCAAAGGTGGTTTCCTTAAATTCAGCTATCAAACCAAGAGCAGCATCGATATCTAAAAGGTTGTTATAAGAAATTTGCTTCCCATGAAGCTGCTCGAAAAGATCATCAAGTTTACCATAAAAATAACCTTCCTGATGCGGATTTTCTCCATACCGCAATGCTCTGCCCTCATCAAAACTCTGCTTGAAGTAAGATGCATTGAAATCGTTGTTAAAATAATTAAAAATAGCTGTATCATAATGTGAAGAAACCTGGAAGGCCTGCATTGCAAATTTTTTCCTTTCCGCCAGATTGCTCTCTGCACCATTCTGCTCTAGTAATTGAATTAGATCCTCGTAGTGAGCTTTCGATGGAACAACCAGGGTATCTTTAAAATTCTTGGCTGCAGCGCGAATTAATGAAATACCACCAATATCTATCTTCTCAATAATGCTTTGCTCATCTGCTCCACTGTCTACTGTTTTTTCAAACGGATATAAATCAACAACTATTAAATCAATAGAAGGAATCTGGTATTGTCCAATTTGCGAAAGGTCTTCTTCGTTCTCCCTGCGGTACAAAATCCCTCCAAAAATTTTCGGGTGTAAGGTCTTCACCCTTCCACCAAGAATAGACGGATAATCAGTAATCTCTTCAACTGCCTTTACTTTGTACCCCTTTTCTTCAATAAAATCTTTGGTACCTCCGGTAGATATTATTTCTACAGAATTTTTATCCAGCAACTCTAAGACGGGTTCTAACTTATCTTTATCAAAAACAGAAATCAGCGCCTGACGGATGCTTTTAGAATTACTCATTTGAATTAGGTTTCAAAAATTAACTAAAATTTGTAAATTTCATCTGACAAAGATACGGGAAATATCCTTGGAAATGTATGATTTTAAACAATGGTCGAAAATATAAATAAAAGACAAAAAAAAAAATTAGGATATGTATATATTTGTCAAAAACTTTACAACAAGTTGAAATAATTTAAAATGAACCTACTCATATTTCTAAAAGAAAGCTTCCTTTTTGCTTATAATGCATTAAAAGTAAACAGGTTAAGGACGGTGTTAACGCTCCTTGGAATTACAATTGGTATTTTTGCCATCATCTCGGTACTAACTGTTTTTAAATCATTGGAGCTACAAGTTAGAGAAAGCTTATCAGTATTGGGCGACAATGTCGTTTATGTTCAACAATTTCCCTGGGTACCTGAAGACGGACAGGAATACAAGTGGTGGGATTACCTAAACAGGCCTACCCCCAGTTACGAAGAATACGAGCTCATTGAGAAGCTTTCGGATCAAACAGCCCACGCTGCTTTCTCTGTGAGTGGAATGAGAGATATTAAATTCGAAAACAGAACATTGGAGGATATATTGCTCTGGGCCAATTCCCATGATTTTGATAAAGTGCGGTCTTTTGATTTGGAAGACGGAAGATACTTTACAAAATTTGAATCCAATTCAGGTACAAATGTGGCGATTATTGGACACACTGTAGCAGAGCAATTGTTCCCCTACCGCTACCCCATAGGAAAGGAAATAAAAATTAGCGGATTTAAAGCAACAATAATAGGGGTTGCTGTTAAAGAGGGGCAAAACCAGGTGGTGGGAGGTGGAAGTCTGGATGAGGCAGTGCTTATACCTGTCAAGTTTGCCGCCAAAATAATTGATATTAATAGCAGAAGAGCAGGGCCTATGATTATTGTAAAGGGGAAAGAAGGCGTTCCTGTGCAATTCCTGGTAGATGATCTTCGTGGTGTCCTGCGAGCAGCACGATCCCTAAGACCCAGAGAAAAAGACAGCTTTGCCCTAAACCAATCCAGCATGCTTTCTGCAGGAATTGGACAGATATTTGCCGTTATTAATTTAGTGGGTTGGATCATCGGAGGTTTTTCCATTATTGTTGGTGGTTTTGGTATTGCAAATATTATGTTCGTATCGGTAAAAGAACGAACAAAACTGATTGGAATACAAAAAGCACTGGGAGCCAAAAAACGTTTCATCCTATTGCAGTTTCTATTTGAATCGACTCTCCTTTCCATAATAGGAGGCTCAATTGGTCTGATAATTATTTTCATCGGCAGCCTAATTGCCAATTCAAGAATGGAATTTGACATTATTCTGACTCCGGGAAACATTATGCTTGGATTAATTATCTCTGCAATTATTGGATTGGTTTCCGGTTATGCACCCGCGCAATCTGCAGCCAAAATGAACCCGGTGGATGCAATTAACACCGCTTTTTAATAATCATAATTTAAGATATTAAATTACGAAATGTTATATTTGTACATTATCTAACCTGAAAACAATTTAAAATGATGAAAAAATTATTCTTTTTAGCAGCTATTCTCGGAATTGGTTTTGCATGCACCAACACTCCAAAAGAGGACAAAGAAGCAGCAGTAGAGGAAGTTGCAGAAATCATTGAAACCAATGTAGCTGCTATTTTAGAAAGCCCGGCTGATTTTAAAGACGAAGAAATCAAGTTGGAAGGAACGGTTACACATGTTTGTGCTCATGGCGGCAAACGATTATTTATCATTGGTGATAACCCTGACCTTCAATTGAAAATTACCCCCAATGAAAAAATTGGCCATTTTGAAAAAGAGATGGAAGGAAGCTCTGTTGAGATTACAGGTATCTTAAAAGAACTTAAAATTGATGAGGCCTACATTGCTCAACTCGAAAAAGAGATCAAAGAGGGAACAGACAATGAAGTAATGCATTCACACAGCGATGGTGAGCATGGTGAAGGCGAAGAGCATAGTGAAGATGAAGCATCAGAAGAAAAAATGAACCAAATTAATAAGATGCGCAGCGATTTAGCTGAAACAGAAGAAGGCTACATCATGGAATACTGGGTAGAGTGTAAAGAAATCAACACAAAAGAGAGCGCGGAATAAGTCACATGTGTTTAAAAAATAGTAGTAGCCGGAATTTATACTTCCGGCTTCTTTTATTAAATTAGCTACAATCAATTTTATCTTCCCGATTCATTTAAAACAAGACATTAACTATGAAGTGGAGAAAATTAAATAGGGCATTGCATCGGGATCTCGGGTATCTTTTTTTTGGTCTTACTATCATTTATGCATTATCGGGAATTGCCCTAAATCACCTTAAGGATTGGAACCCCAACTACATCATTAAAACCCGGGATATTAAAATGAAATCAGTAGAACTATCTTCAGATCCTCAAAAAGAAGAAATCTTATCCTGGATGGAGAAATATGCTGAAGGAGAAAAATACAAAAATCATTACTTCCCGCAAGAAAATCAACTGAAAGTTTTTATTGATGACGGTTCAATCCTGATTGATACCCAAAGCGGGAAAGCTACCATAGAAACCTCAAAAAGACGTCCTTTTTTTCATGAATTTAACTATTTGCATTACAATCCGAAAAAACTCTGGACCTGGATTTCTGATATCTATGCAGTAAGTCTTATTTTGTTAGCACTTACAGGCTTATTCATCTTAAGAGGAAAACAGGGAATTAAAGGAAGAGGTGCCTGGCTAACAACAATAGGAATACTTATTCCGCTTATTTTTCTCCTTTTTTACTACTATAAAATCTTCTAAAACATGGTGAAAAATACCCGCCCAATAACAAGATAAATCACCAGTCCCATAATATCGTTTACCGTTGTAATAAACGGTCCTGTTGCCAGTGCCGGATCAATTTCAAATCGATCCAGAGCTAAAGGAACAAAGGTTCCGAACATCGATGCAAAAAGGATAACTGCTAGCAATGCAGTGCTAACAGTAATCGTTAGTGCAAAAGAATCGCTGAAAAGTAAATTATAGAAAAAAATAACTGCCGACAAAATGATGCCATTTATGCTGGCAACCGATAATTCTTTTAAAAGTTTTCTCCAAATGCTTTCAAAACCAATGGTCTTATTTGCAATTGCCTGCACAATAATTGAGGAGGACTGCACGCCTACGTTCCCTCCCATGGCCGCAATCAATGGAATAAAGAAAGCCATCTGCGGGTTAAGTCCCAGATCATTTTCATAATTCCCCATTACCAGGGCTCCAAAGATACCTCCAATCAGCCCGATAAACAACCAGGGAATTCGTGCTCTTGTCAACAGCCATGCACTATCGGTTGGCTCCACATCTTCGGTAATACCGGAAATTAACTGGTAATCCCTTTCAGCCTCTTCTTTAATTACATCTACCACGTCATCAATGGTAATCCTACCCACAAGCCTCCCCAGTGGATCAATAACAGGCAGGGCTATCAAGTCGTATTTATTCATGATATTCGCCACTTCCTCCGAAGGGGTTTCTGCTTTTACCGATATCACTTCGGTATTAGCTATGTTCTTCACTTTTGTGGCACTGGAAGAAAGGAGTAATCTCTTTAAGGATAGGGTTCCTTTCAATACATCTTTATCATCAACTACATAAACATAGTAAACTTCATCAATTTCTACCGCTTGCTTACGCATCTCTTTCAGGCAGGTAGTCATGTTCCAGTTTTCATTTACCGTAATTAATTCCTTGGCCATTAAACCACCGGCAGAGTTCTCATCATAACTCAACAAGTCTACAATATCTCCTGCCTGTTCCAGGTCATCGATAAAAGACAAAACCTCCTCTTTCTTCTCCTCGGATAGTTCTCCGATAACATCTGCTGCATCATCCGAATCCAACTTGTCGATGAATTGTTTGGCAATTACCTCACTGGGCAATACTTCCAAAAATCTTTCCCGGTCATCTTCTTCCAGCTCTATTAAAACATCTGCTGCTTTTTCACCATCCAGCATTAATTGAAGAAATCGTGCTTCATCAATGGTAAGCCCGTCATAAATTTCTGCAATATCTGCAGGGTGCAAATCCTTAATCAGGTCAAATGCTGCAACGCTGTTCTCCTGCTCAATGTTTAACCGCAATTCTTCTATATATTCCCGGGTAAGTTCAAATTGCATAGTCCCTGATTTTTAAATTAATATTGTCTTTTCGATGATACCAAATTGGTTAATTTCACAAAATCCTCCACAGATAACTGTTCGGGTCTTTGCGAAAACAACTTTTCTTGCGTATCCAAATTTAATAAAATCGATTTTAATGAATTCCTTAAGGTCTTTCTTCTTTGATTAAAACTTAATTTCACCAGCTTAAAGAATAAAATTTCATCACAATCCAACTCTCTTTTATCTTTCCGCTTTAGCCGAATTACTGCCGACTTAACCTTTGGTGGTGGAATAAAAACAGAAGGGTTCACTGTAAAAAGATACTCAATTGAATAGTAGGCCTGTAATAACACGCTTAAAATACCGTATGTTTTGGATCCGGGACCAGCTGAAATTCTTTCGGCCACTTCCTTTTGAATCATTCCCACTACCTGGGATATCTTTTCCCGGTGCTCTAAAATCCTAAAGAAAATCTGACTGGAAATATTATAAGGAAAATTCCCCACTATGACAAGCTCTTCTTTAGAAAAATCACTTAAATCAGCTGTTAAAAAATCTTCGTTCCTGATTTTTCCTTCCAATTGCGGAAATGCCTCCTCCAAATATAAAAACGCTTCCTCGTCAATTTCAAAGGCATAAAGAAGAGAAAACTTTTCTTTTAGATACTTGGTGAGAACACCCGTACCAGGTCCAATCTCCAGGACGTTTCCTTCAAATCCACTGTCTATTGCAGTCACTATTTTACGGGCAATATTTTCATCCCCTAAAAAATGCTGCCCATATTTCTTCTTAGGCCTAACCATCATTGTTTCTTTACTCCTCTAAAATTGTCAATATTCCTGTCTTTTGCAAATATCTTCCTATATTTGTTTAAAGAATTGATTTCATTTGAACTGACAAATATAAACATCAGATGAATGCTTCCCTCTAATTGCCCGTTTTCATGTACAAAAAAATCTTCCATAATAAGCATCTTATCTTTGCCGGAAAACTATTCATAATTGCTGTTTCTTACTACTATCTATACCACAAACTTTTCAATTCAGAAGATTTTAAAAACTTTTTAGCCGTACTAAACAATTTCTCTTCCAAAAACTGGATGCTATTAACAATAACTTTATTTTTAATGCCCGTCAACTGGCTTATAGAGAGCCAGAAATGGCGCAAGCTGTTAGAAAAACTGCAAGCTGTTCCTCTTCTTGAAGCATTAAAAGCCATACTATCCGGAATTTCTGTTGGCGTTTTTACCCCGAATCGTATAGGAGAAATAGCTGGCCGTCTGATTGTTTTGCCCAAAGAAAAATGGCATAAAGGCATTTTTGCTTCTGCTTATGGTGGGTTAGCTCAATTTATGGTAACCGTAATGGCCGGCAGTGCCGGTTTTTTGTTTCTCTCTGTATTTACCCCAAATCATATCTTTTTTAATCATATTGGGGTAAATCAAACAATCATCACCTCAACAGCGCTAATGATGCTCATGATGCTAGTATTCTTTAAGCTCAATTTCTGGGTTGAAAAATTGGACCTACTCATTCCAAAGAAACTAAAAGGCGAATTTATTCATTATTCCCTTTCCACAACTATAATTACTTTTATATATAGTTTAGGCCGATATGCTGTTTTTCTAATTCAATTTTATCTTCTGCTTCATTTTTTTGATGTCCATATCAGCTTAATCGAAAGCATTTGGTCCATTGCCCTCACTTACCTGGTAACTACCATCATTCCAACTTCCACCTTAATCGAACTTGGCATAAGAGGAGCCGTAGCCGTTTTTTTTCTTGGAATGTTTAGCAATAACCATGCAGGAATACTATCAGCCTCTATCCTGCTCTGGGTTATTAACATAGCCATACCAGCTGTTTCAGGCTCCATTTTGTTCTTAAAGTCAAAAGCCCCTTTAACCAGTGCTAGCCAGTATAATAATGCATAAATAAGATAAAAAGATATTTTATTACTTAATCTGGTACTTTTATACTAAATTTGAAGCAAAAAGATAGTGAAGAAAGAGGTGAATTATGAACGAACACAAACTAATCAAACTGGCACTAGTACTGGCCTTTATCACCATTTTCTATAACCTGGCAGAAGGAATTGTTTCGGTGAGCTTTGGAATATCCGACGAAACACTTTCCCTATTGGGTTTTGGAGTAGACAGCTTTGTCGAAGTGATATCGGGAATAGGAATAGCTCACATGGTGTTTAGAATGCGAAAGCATAAGGTCTCAAGAAGGGATGAATTTGAAAGATTAGCACTACGGATTACAGGAATAAGTTTCTTTTTACTTGCGCTCGGAATTATTGGTGGAGCTATCATCAATATTTTACAAAATAATCAGCCTGAAACGACTGTTCCGGGGATCATTATATCCAGCCTGTCTATCCTTACTATGTATTTTTTAATGCGCAAAAAACTTAGTGTTGGAAGAAAGCTAAACTCAGATGCTATTATTGCGGATGCAAACTGCACTAAATCCTGTTTTTATCTTTCTTTTGTATTGCTTATAGCAAGTGGATTGTATGAGTGGCTAAGAATTCCCTATATTGATATCGCAGGTGGAATTGGAGTTGCAATATTTGCTTTCAAAGAGGGAAAAGAGGCCTTTGAAAAGGCAAAAAGCAAAACATTGAGTTGTAGCTGCGACTCTTGCTAAAAAAAAGCATAACTTTATAGGGTAAAAAATGACTTGAGGGTCTTACTTGTAAGACACCACAAACATTAATGCTATGAAAAAAATACTATTTATTCTGGTCTTAATCCCAATTCAATTATTTTCCCAAACGAAAACTTTTGAAGGAAAAGTGATTGATGCAACCACACAAGAGCCTTTACCCTATGCTAACATTAGTGTGAAAGGTAAACCCATTGGAATAAGTTCGAACCTGGATGGAGAATTTGTGCTAAAAGTGCGAGATATAGCACCTTCCGAGAAAATAGTTGTATCATATATCGGCTACAAGCCAAAGGAAATAGAACTTAACAACTTTATGGAAGCCTACAAAATAATTAAACTGGAAGCTTCGGATCTGGTGATAGATGAAATCACCATCACCTATGAAAGAAAAAATCCCCAAACGATTTTGTATGATGCTGTCGCCAATATTCCAATTAATTATAATAATACACCAAGCCTGTTAACCGGTTTCTACTCTGAATATGTAAAACAAAATGGCGTTTACATAAATTACACCGAGGCTATAATAGATATTTTCAAAACAGGCTATCAAGCAAAGGAAACAGACCAATCCAAAATTTTAAAAGGCAGAAAAAAAGAAAATGTTTTCAAAGCTGCAAAAATCGGCTTTAACCTGGAAGGTGGTCCTCATTACCTCCTCTTAAATGATATTATTAAGAAACCATTGAACTTTTTGGTTCCTGCCGATTTTGAGTTTTACGACTACAAATTAACAGCATATACAGACTATGGAGGCGAACAAGCATATGTAATACAATTCGAACCCAAAGATCTTCCTGCAAATTTTAGCCATAGTGCAAATTACAATATCATTAACAGAAAAAAATACGATTTTAAAAGCATATTATACGAAGGAGTTATATATATTGGGGTCAACAGTAATGCATTATTAGGAGCTGATTTCCAAATTGCGCCCAAAAGGATTACCTACGCAGATAATTTTTTCGTAACCGAAAAACCAAAAAAAATAAAAATCACCCCGATTAAGGCTGCATATAATCTATCCTATAAGGCCCACGACAATACCTATATGCTGGATGCATCAAGAGCTGATATTTTGCTTAGGGTAACTGATAAAGAAAGTAATCTTGTATTTACTTACAATCTATTTTCTGATTTAAAAATTACCAACAGGCATAATGAAAACCCGAAAAGATTTAATGAGGATGAAGTTATTGGGAAAAGAGAAGTATTCAGCAAGCTAATTGGTAAGTACGATGATGCATTCTGGAAAGACTATAATTATAAACGCCCTAATCAGAACCTGGTAAAAAGCCTTCTTGAACAAGATGAGGTATTTGCACTCAAAACACGCCTAATTAGCAAATTGGATAAATATTACGAAAAAAAAGCAGGAGAGGAAGTATTTACCCACATTGATAGAGATCGATTTAAACCCAATGATACTCTTTGGTTTAAGTCTTATATTTTGGACGAACACTTTCTTGAACCCTCAAACAAAAGCGCAACTATATTTGCCGGAATTGCTGATTATAGTGGGAAAATTATAAATTTTAAAAGATTTAAGGCGGATAATGGTTTTGCACACGGGCAATTGCCTTTGCCAGAAAATTTGAATAGCGGAAGATATCTATTCTTTTCTTACAGCAGCTATGAAAAAAACAGAACAGCAAGCGAGGTTTTTCTACAATCAATAGAAGTAACCGAGTTCCCCTTTACAAACATTTTTATCAAGTTACGACCTGAAAATCCTTTGATCGAGGAGGGTAAAGACACAAAACTGACAATTAACTCGCAACACTTTTCCACAATAAAAGATACGAGTTCTAATTATGATTTAATTGGCCAACAATCTCTTGCGAATACGAAAGTCGATTATAAACTCTTTCAGCAAAAGAAGCTAATTGCAGAGGGAGCAATAACAACTAATAAAAATGGTCTTGCAAAAATTGATTTAAAAGCTCCTGAAAGTATAGATAGTTCTAAAAAGAAAAATTATACGCTCAAGCTGAAAGCCGAACATGAGAACAAAACAAAAGAACAGTATATACCGATTAGAACGGAAAAGAATAAAATTCACATCGAATTCTTCCCGGAAGGGGGATACCTGGTTGAAAATATCAATTGCAATCTTGCTTTTAAAGCAGTGAGCGAAGTTGGACAGCCAATTGATTTTAAAGGAAATATCATAGATGACAACGGGAATATTTTAAAATCAGTTGAGAGTTCTTATAAAGGTATGGGAGTTGTTAAAGTCAAAATCCCGGATAATAAAAATTATTATTTAGTGATTGAAGATTCAACTTTAAAAAATCAGCAATTCGAACTTCCAAAACCTTTAAAAAAGGGAATTAGCATGGAGATGACAAAACCTTTTCCAGGGGAGTGGCAGTTGAAATTGCATAAAAATACAAGCCAGGAAGAAAGTTTGCTCTGTTTCTTACAAATTAGAGGGAAAGTTTATCTCGCCAGGGAAATAAATCTGGAAAAAGAAACCAGCATTTCAATTTACCCTAAACACTATCCAAGAGGAACTGCTTTAATTACAATTATGAATAGCCAGGGAGTTCCGCTAGCTGAAAGGCTGATCTTTATAGACAATTATGAAAAGATAAAATTTAGGATTGCTGCAGATAAAAAAGTATATACGAATCGAG
>CAYVSF010000027.1:0-13600 GCA_964453775.1 uncultured Bacteroidales bacterium | reverse complement strand
CGGCTCAAGCGTTTAATGTTGATGACAAAACCGGTTTCGGGGTTTACGTCTCCTTTTACCGTGATGAATAACTCGTAATTGTGTCCGTGCCAGTTTGGATTTGAACAGGCTCCAAAAATTTCTTCATTCTTTGCATCATCCCAATCCTTGCGGAAAAGACGATGAGCTGCGCTGAATCGCTCCCTTCGGGTTACATACACCATAGAATATCAGGTTTTTCGTTATTTCATCTGTTTAAAAATATAACAACCAGACGATTTTGTTGTTGACTTAAATGGGAGGGAGCTGAATAATTATATTCTCTAAAATTCCTCCTGTAATCAAAAATACAATAAATCCGTTTAATAGACTATTGTTAGAATGACAAACTTGTATTATCTTTTTATATTTGAGTAATTTAAAAAAGAAAATAATGAAAGTACTCTTAGTGGCTGCAACATACAATGAAGTAAAACCTTTACTCGAAAATTACAGGAAAAACATCAGTCCTGGATTAAGGAAATATCAGCTGGAAAAAGGAAATTTGAATGTTGATGTTTTAATAACAGGAGTAGGGGCAGTACATACCGTATATTATATGATGAAAACCATCAATAAGGAATTTGATTTGGTCATTAATATGGGTATCGCTGGTAGCTTTCAGAGGGATTTTGAAATTGGTCAAATTGTAAATGTAATCCAGGAAGAGTTTGGCGATCTTGGTATTGAAGACAGGAATTCTTTCCATAGCCTGTTTGATAAAGGCATGATGAATCCCAATGAAAAGCCTTACGAGAATGGAATCATCCGGAACAGGTTCCTTTATCCTTCTAATATGATAAAGGAATTAAAATCGGTGAAGGGTCTAACTGTAAACACAACACATGGCTCATATGCTTCTGTAAATCACTTGATGCAGAATTTCCAGGCCGATATAGAGACTATGGAAGGAGCTGCATTTGCTTATGTATGCACTTCGGAAGGTCTTCCCTGGATCCAGCTTCGATCCATTTCTAACTTCGTTACCAACCGTGACCTGGCAGAATGGGATATTGCAGGAGCTATTGAATCCTTAACAGAGTTTATGATAGGTTTTATCCAGGAACTTGCTATGAATAGTTGATGAATAAAATTATTAATTTTACACGAATTAATTTGATTTACTAAGAATGGAAAAGTTACATATTGGTTTTTCAAGTTGTCCAAACGATACTTTTATTTTTGATTCACTTGTGAATAAACGTATCGATACGAAAGGGATGGATTTTCAGGTTCATATTGCCGATGTAGAAGAGTTGAATCGCATGGCATTGAAAGCAGAATTGGATGTTACGAAGATTTCTTATTACGGATATACCTTTATTGCAGATAATTATGTTTTATTGGATGCAGGAAGCGCTCTGGGTCGAAACAATGGACCTTTGCTGGTGAGTAAGTATAAGATATATCCTGATGAGTTAGCCGATGTTAGAATAGCTATACCCGGAGAACATACAACTGCAAATTTACTCTTGTCCATTGCTTTTCCCGGGGCAATACAAAAAAAAACCTATTTATTTTCTGATATTGAGGCCGCTGTGCTTGATGAGGAGATGGATGCAGGCTTGCTTATTCATGAAAACAGGTTTACTTATGAGGAAAGGGGACTTCAAAAAATAGTGGATTTTGGGGAATACTGGGAAGATACAATGAAAAGTCCAATTCCATTGGGGGGCATTGCCATAAAAAGAACACTGGATGAAACCCTAAAGCTCAAATTTAATGAGGTGCTGAAAGATAGCGTTGCCTATGCCTTTGAGCACCCCAAAGAAGCCTATCCTTATATCAGAAGATATGCACAGGAGATGGATGAGGATGTGATGTACAGGCATATTGATCTGTATGTGAATGAATATACCAGGAATTTAGGTAAGCAAGGGCGTAATGCCATACAAACCCTTTATAAAAAAGCTTCAGAACTAGGGCTTATTCCACCACTGAATCAACAAATATTTTTAACTTAGCAGCCAATTACAAAAATCAGAAATTATGATAGTAGTTACCGGTGCAGCAGGCTTTATTGGAAGCAACTTGGTGCGTAAATTAAATGATGAAGGTTTCAACGATATCGTTCTTGTGGATGATTTTACCCGCAAGGACAAGCAGAAAAATATAGATGAGAAAGATTTTACCACTGTAGTTCACCGGGATGATTTTATAAAATGGCTGGATGATAATCATCTTTTAGTGCAGTTTATTTTCCATATAGGCGCCAGAACGGATACTGCCGAATTTGATTCCCGTGTCTTTGATAAACTCAACCTTAACTACACAAAATCTATCTGGAATAAATGCGTGGAATATGGTCTGCCCTTAGTTTATGCTTCATCTGCTGCCACATATGGATCAGGAGAATATGGTTATGAGGATAAGCATGAAATAGTAGAAAAACTAAAACCTTTGAATCCCTATGGCGAGTCGAAAAATGATTTTGATAAATGGGCGCTAAAACAGGAAAAGCAACCCTATTTTTGGGCAGGATTAAAGTTTTTTAATGTTTATGGGCCAAATGAATATCACAAAGGGAGAATGGCTTCGGTAATTTTTCATGCCTTCAACCAAATTAATGAAACCGGAGGGATGAAGTTGTTTCGCTCGCACAAGCCAGAGTATAAAGATGGTGAACAGTTAAGAGATTTTATCTATGTAAAAGATGTGGTTGAGGTGCTTTATTTTTTGTTGCACCATCGCAAAGATAATGGCTTGTATAACCTGGGAACCGGTAAGGCACGTTCCTTCCTGGATCTGACGAAAGCAACTTTTAATGCTATGGGAAAGGATGAGAATATCAGTTTTATTGATACGCCGGTGGATATTCGTGACAAATACCAGTATTTTACAGAAGCCAGGATGGAGAAGTTGAAATCGATTGGTTATAAGAAGGATTTTACCAGCCTGGAGGATGGAGTTCGCGATTATGTTCAAAATTATCTTATGCATCATAAATACAATTAAACTTGTTTTTTTCGTTTTAAGGATGCCTTAAATTCGTTTTTGTGAAAAGATTTAAAAATATTGCTAAATACCTGATATTTTTCACCCTGGGAGTTTTTTTATTTTGGTGGATATACAAGGATTTAAAAATCACGGAATTAAAATCGGCTCTTGAACAGGTTAACTATTCCTGGATCTTGCTATCGATAATGCTTGGAATGATTGCACAACTGAGCAGAGCACTGCGCTGGAGAATGCTTATTACTCCTTTAGGGCATTATCCCAGGAAAGTGAATCTTTATCTAAGTGTAATGGTACTGTATCTTGTAAATTTGGCACTTCCCAGAGCTGGCGAAGTGGCAAGGTGTACAGTGGTTTCTAAATACGAAAATATTTCCGTAAGCAAACTGGTGGGCACTGTCATAATTGAACGTACAGCCGATCTGGTAATGCTTATCATTATTGCCATTGTGGTATTTGGAATGAATGTTGGACTGCTAAAGAACTTTATGAATGCAAATCCCGAGCTTCATGAAAATGCGGTTCGCTTGCTATCGCTTACAAATATATTGTTGGGCTTTGCGATTTTAGCTGTTGTGGTGGCACTTTTCTTTATTATACGACCAAAGTCAGGAAACAAAGTCCTGCTAAAATTTTTGCATATCAAAGATAATTTTACGGCAGGAATGAAAACTATTCTTCAAATGGAAAAGAAATGGCTGTTTCTGGCGCATACTGTTTTTATCTATTTGATGTGGCTTCTTATGCTCTATGTGGTCTTTCTTGCCTATCCTCCTACTGCTCATTTAACCCTGGGCGTTGGTGTCTTTACTTTCCTTATGAGTGGTTTGGCGATGATTGCCCCTGTCCAGGCTGGTATTGGCCCCTGGCATTTTATGGTCATTGAAAGCTTGTTCCTCTTTGGTATTGAAAAATCCGATGGGAAAATATTTGCCCTCCTGGCACATAGTTCTACCAACCTGATATACCTGTTTACAGGATTAATAGCCCTAATGCTGATACCTGTTGTCAATAGAAGCTATCGCCCGACCAGTGTAAAATAAGGCTTTGTTATTTATTGTATTCGCTACGAAACATTTTTATAACTTGAGGGTTTTATGATAAAAGTTTGATATCTATTCTTTTTTTTTCTACCTTAACTCTTTTCATGTATAGACAGTAATGTAACAAGTAGGGGAGATCTTTTTGAGAAGTTTGTGAATAACAAGTCTCCCTATTGAAATTAGAACGAAGATGATGCCCCTGATTGATGTCCTTCCACTTCTTATATTACAAGGAGAACATTTCTTCTTCATTGGTATTATTGTCCTTCTAATTGTTTATATTGTTTTTCTGCAACTTCAACTTTCTAAGCAGAATATTTTTTTGAATTCCATTTTTTCTGCTATTAAACGTTCGGGCAAGAACTGGGACAAAGAGGATGTATTGAAGCTGATATCCAAACTGCAGCAATCGGAACCGGCTAAAAAGGTAAAGAAAGATTATATGTTAGATGAATACGTGCAGCAGTTTATCTTTAATAATCACAAATTTGAAAACCTTTTTATTCATTATACGAATGGAAAACAAGTGGCTGAAAATATTCTACACAATGGATTTGTTTTTGAAGAATCGTTCCATAAAACGGCAGAAGATATTTACAACGACCGGGTTAACTTTAATTATAAGCATAATTTGCGGAAACATTATGGGAAATTTGTTATTATTATTGCTATTGATAAGACACTTTATGCAAAGTATACAGATGAGCTGAATAAATTTACCCATGTTGATTATTCAACAGAACATGTTTTATCAACAAATATATATACAGACCGTGAAGAAGAGAGCGAATTCCACTTACCCTCTCAGTTTATCAAAGGATATGTAAATTATGAATCTGGCGAAATCACTAAAAACCCCTTGTTTAAACCTTCGTATGACGATCCTGTGTTTAGAGAGAATTTGAAACTTTTGGCGACGAATAAAACTTTATAGTTCAATTTTTTTTGTTTTAAGTATTTGAGATGCATAATTGCTTTTTTATTTTTTACAAGCTTATGACGCATCCTCGCGAAATATTTTTACCTTTAACGAACACTACCAGCGATTCATAATCGTTTATACAGCGTTAATTTGAAGACTCCTGGTAAAAGATATTATTTTCCTGTCCTGCAAAACAAGAACAGGATATCACTTAAAACTTATACCCATGACTAAAATAGGAATTATAATTTGTGGTCGCTATCAAACATGTGGCGGGGGAAAATGTTTCCGCGCTATGCGTGAACATGTAGGCGGATTTGCCCGCTATCCCAAAGATGAACAGCTTGAACTGGTTGGATACTCATATTGTGGGGGGTGTCCAGGTGGAAATATTGAGTATGTTCCGGAAGAAATGATAAAAAATGGCGCTGAGGTCATTCACCTGGCCACAGGTCTCGTTGTCGGATATCCTCCCTGCCCCAGAATCCGTCAGTTTAAAGAATTCATCGAGAGTCATTACAAAGTTCCGGTGGTTATTGGCACGCATCCGATACCAACAAAATACATGGAGCCCCACAAAAAGTTGTCGTTCTGGGAGAAAACCGGAATGGATGAGCTGGCAGCCGATTTGATGAAAGAGGATGTGGCAGTAATGGAAAGCTATAATTAGGAATAAATTTTTTATGAAGCAACTGGAAAATTTTCTTTGGAGCATACTGTTAAGTATTGCTTCTGTAGCTTTTTTAGGCCTGGCCATTTATCAGTATTTGAATGAGGGGATGAGTTTTGTTTTGGCAACGAAAGTCATTTCTGGTTTGTTGTTTGCGTTAACTGCCCTGCTTGTTTTTAAAAAGCTCTTTCAGATAAATCAACTCACCCTCGTTTATCGTTTCCTTATTTATTTCGGAGTTATTTTACAGCTGGTTTCGCTTCTCCAGGATGTGCATCTTCTATTTTGGTTAGTTGGAATTATCCTGATGGTTTGGAGTGTTTTTAAAAATATTGATGATAACGAAGAAAATGCTTAATTACTATGTGTCCAAAAGCTGTATTGTTTAATACCAGTCCCCGTCCAAAAGGGAATACACATGATATGCTATCAACCATCTCGGAGATTCTGGAAAAGAGCAGCATAAAATCAGAAATAATACAGGCAGGAGGGAAGTTGTTAAAAGGCTGCCAGGCCTGCCGCGATTGTTACGATACAAAGGATATGAAATGCCGTTTTAATGATGAAATCAATTTCTATTTTAAGAAAATGGTGGAGGCGGATGTGATTATCCTGGGTTCACCTACCTATTTTTCTGATCTTACCACCGAAGCAAAAGCCATTATCGATCGGTGCGGCTATTTAAACCGGGCCAACGACCAGCCCCTGTATCGAAAAATAGGTGCTGCAGTGGTCCCTGTTCGACGAGCCGGAGGAATGCATGTTTTTGATTCGTTGAATCATTTCTTTTTGATTAACAATATGATTGTTCCCGGTTCAGGTTACTGGAATATAAGTATTGCCAGGGAACCTGGCGATTACCTGAAAGATCAGGAAGGGGTAAACACCATGAAGCAACTGGCCGCTAATATTTGCTGGCTGGTAGAAAGAACCATGAATCAGAAAGAAAAATAATCATCATTGCAAAATACTTCTTATGATGAGAATTAACCTAATTGTAGGAGGGCTACTCTTGCTTTTGCCAATTATAGCAACTGCGCAGAGCCATGAATCGAGCTATCGAATTGAGTTGAATCACTATTTTTTCGATGCCCGGATTATTGATATTGAGCCCACTCCTAATTGGGAAGGCTATTACCTTGATAACAAGCAGGATGCATTTGTCATAAACCTAACGAAAGGGATTGCTTTAAAGGATGCTTTCTTTTTAGGAGCAGGTTTGGGCTATCAAAACTTTGAAGGACATCATGGTCTTGCTGTTTTTGGGCAGGGAGAGATTTCACCAATAAATAAACGCATTAAGCCGGTTGCTCTATTTCGAGCGGGATACAGTCACTTATGGAACCAATATGATAAGGGGACCGGTACGTTTATGGCCGAGACCTCCCTGGGATTTGAATTGAATATTAGAGGTATGCTTTTGATTCCGGGTGTTGGTGTGGTTTTTATGCAGCAATCAAGATTGTGGACCCTTAAGATTGCATTTGTTTTTCCCTAATCCCATTAAGATCTCCCCGAATAGCAGCACGACACTACTATTTCGGGGAATAATCAGTTGCTTATAAGTTCGCCAGAAGTGCTTTTGCTGCTTCTTCGGGTCCGGATTGTTCTTTTCCTTCTATGCCAAGTTGAGTACGAATTTGACCAACAAATAGCTCTTTCTGAAAGAACAAATCAAAGTATTTTTCGGCTAATCCATCGTGTTCCTTTTGCAGTTGAGGAGGCCCAAAGATGTTGGCAAAGTAGTTTTCTACCACACCTTTCGTATTTGTGGTTCCTTTGCTCATGACCCGGCCCCTTGAAAAGGTTTCCAGCGCCTCTTCTTTTGATTTGAACTGTTCAATTGTCGGGTGTTCTTCGTCAATCTGCTCATAATTATTGGCATAAAAAAGATAATCTATGGGAATACCTTCCTGCACCGTTTGAAGGCTTGTAACCGGCAAAACGATGCGCGCATTTTTCTGATTTACACTCATCAGGATAGAACGATCAATCTGTCCAAATGCATAGCCGGGTTTTAAATCATCCAGACGGAGGAAAGCTCCTGTTTCGGTTCCATAGCCCACCATTTTGCCGCCCCTCATCCCGATTGACCCCATATCGTCGGCAATGATCCGTATATTGCTAATTTCTTTTTCTCCTATGGTTTTATAGGCTTCCAGTGTTTCTGATTTTCCCGCTCCCGAATCACCTATCATTAAAATGTTGGAGCTTTTCCCGTTTTGTAAACTTATCTGAACGAAAGAACCATGGAAAGGGAGATACCCCTGCCTGATTTTTAAAACATTGTGAAGAGTGAGAATCATCTTTTTCAGATAACCAAAATAACCAAATTCATCGTCGCCCGGGCATACTGCAAGAGGTATTCCGGATTCATTTTCCAGATTGAAGAGGGTAGGCATTTCATCCAGCTGGTAGAGTTCGTCTCCCGGAACACCATAAAAGTAAATAGCATCTGGTTTTTTATTTAGGTCCTTTTCCCCCGCTAGTTCAAACAGGTTTGCCAGGGCAAATCCCAACTCGAAAAACTTATGATGGAAATACACCCAAATGGTTAAATCGCCAACAATGGCAGGGTAACATAGCCACTCATCCTTTGAGAGGGTTAAATAATCAATAAGGTGCTCCCTGCTTTCTTTGAATTTCCCCTTTCGTTTGTTCATTGTGGGTTCCAGGATCATTGGAGGAGCCAGGTAAACCTGCGAAATGAATTGAAAATCGTGTAACTCCGGATAATGCTCAAATGCCGGATTGTCAATTGTTTTGCTTATACAGGCAAATTCTGCCCCAGAATTAACCTGCCGGTAAATGACCGGATGTTGCTGCAGAATGTTTTCCGAAATATCCCGGTAGACCATTCTTACCAAATGCGCCAGTTGTTCTACTGTCTGATTAAAGGTGCGGTAGGGCCTTTTGTCTAAGTTGTCATATATCGTATCGCACACTACAAAGCGCTCGTATTCCCTCCAGAAATTGTAGAAATAATCAACCAGTTGATTGAGTTCATCAGGATTATTCAAAAGATGCCGAAAGCGCTTATCTGTCTTTCGAACCTCGGTAATGGTATTGTGCTGGAGCTTCAACAAAAGCGCCTTAAGCGCTTCAGGGGTTTCCTCTGCTTCCAGGTCGAGCGAACGGATGAGAGGACTCTTTAGCAGTGCCAGCTTTTTCAATGCCTGGTGGATAATTGTTTTGAAGAGATCGCTTTGAATGAGTTCCTCAGGAGTTTCACACAATCGTCCTCTCGTACGAATGAGGATTTTTTTGTTTTCAATTAGGTTAAATTCCATGGTTTTGAGTTTAAAAAAAGCCTTTCTCCATGTGGTGAGAAAGGCTTTTTGATTCGACATAAATATTCCATTCTCACCCTTGCGGTAAGCCATTCTTATCATTCATATTTTTATTTATCTGTTGCATCATTCAAAAAAAGCCTTCCGAATTCCGGAAGGCCTAAGTATTAAATATAAAATATCCTTCCTGCTTTTTTAGCAGAATTTATTATCCTTCATATTGATTTTATCAGTTCTCATAATCAGAACGAAAATAGAGCCTTCTTTTTTAATTTCCAAATATTTATTCATACTTCAGCATTTTTGCCGTATTTACGCGGGACGATCGAATAACCTGGTAAATAACGGTCATGCATATAATTAAAAGCATGATCGTGAATGGTATAATTATCATTCCCGGGCTTAAACTTATCCGGGATGCATAGTTGTTCAACCATTGTTCCATAGCCGTAAGGGATAAAGGGATACCTATGAACAGTGAAATGATGAAAAGCACCAAATACTCTCTGGACAAAAGCAGGAAAATATGATGCAGGCGTGCTCCGTTTACTTTATGAATAGCCAAATCAAACGTTCGCTGCAGGGTGTAATGCAGGGCCAGGGCAAAAAGGCCCATACAAGTAATAATGATGGCTAAAACCGCGAACAGACCAAATATTCTTCCAAATTGCTGATCACTTTGGTATTGCTGTGCAAAGTCGTCTTCCAAAAAACTGTATTCGAAAAGATTGCCCGGAAAGAATTGGTTCCACAATTCTTCTACTTTTTGGATGCCTGCTTCATAATTATCAGTTTGCATGCGAATGGCATATTTCTTTAACCACCTCGCCCGGGGGAAGTAAGAAAAAATCATGGGCGGTACATGTTCTTTAAAGGATTCGTGGTGATAGTTTTCAATCACTCCAACAATGGGTTTCGTTCTGTGCCAGTTGGGAAGGTGCAGTTGATCCTGAATGGCATCCTCCGGACTCTCATAGCCCAGCAATTCCATGGCTTTTCGGTTAATAATATGTGAAAGTTGCTCGCCTTCTACTACGCCATAGAAATTCCTGCCTGCCAGGAATTTACTGCCAAAGAAGGGCAGGTAGTTTTCATCCACATGCACCACCGAAAGGGTTTGCGATTGGTTGTCGGCGTTTTTCATCTGTTTGATGTAGCCGTTGGTAAACCAGATTTCATCCCCGGGAACAAAAAATCCCCCACAGACATTTTTTATTTCCGGAGTTTTTAATAGTTCCGTGCGAAAGCTGGTGTACCTGGAGTACCAGGTTGAATCAACTGCGGCTGGTCCTTTAACAATTAGCGCCCGTTCGATGTTGATTCCCAAATCTTGTTTTCTTAGATGATCAAGCTGTCGGGTGATCATGATGGTACTGAAAAGCAGGATGAACGTAATGGCCAGCTGAAAAACAATGAGCACTTTTCGCATGTATCCGCCTTTATGACCACTGTTCTTTTTGGCTTTCAGTACCGCAGTTGGCTTAAAAGACGAAAGGACAAAGGCCGGATAACTTCCGCTGATGATAGCTCCTCCAACAATTACAATAGCAAACAGGATCCAAAACCATCCTTTTTGCCAGAGCGACAGATCGATTTGGATGCCTACAAATTTATTGAATAAAGGATAAGCCAAATATACGATGAGAATTGTAATACCTGCAGCTAACAAATTAATGATGAGCGATTCAGATAAATATTGATAAATGAGCTTTGACCTTGAACTGCCCGAAATCTTTCTTAGTGCAACCTCTTTTGAACGTTCCAGCGATTGGGCCGTAGACAGGTTGATGTAATTGATCCAGGCAATGATAAGGATGATAAATGCAATTCCGGTTAGGAAGTTCACAATCTTTCCATTGCCATTGGCTTCTGCTTCCTGGGGATAATTGGAATAAAGGTGAATGGAACGAAGCGGTTGTAGGTGAAACACCATTTCATGGTTCCGTTTCTTCAGTTCTTCACCCACTTTACGCTCTTTCAGGTCAATCAGTTTCTGACTGAAAACTTCGGGGTCGGTGCCTTTTGCCAGTTTTACATAAGTAAGTGTAATATCCATCCACCAGGATTCATCAACCCATCTGCCATATCTTTGCATCATGGTTTTTAAAGAGATCAGCATTTCCGGTTTCAGGTGGGAGTTCACAGGTGGATCAGCATAGACTCCTGTGACCTTAAAGAGTGGAAGTCCATTGAAGATGAGTAATTTACCCATGGGATCTTCTTCCTTGAAATATTTTTTGGCCAGGGACTCGCTTAGGACAATAGAGTTGGGGTTTGCCAGAGCCGTTGCGGGATCTCCTTGCAGAAGATTATAAGAAAAAATGGAAAAATAATCTTTAGAGGCAAAAAAAGCATTGTTGGCCCGGTATTGAAAATCGCCATATTCTACTACTCCGTCTAACTGGTAATTGCTTAACCTGACCTGGGCTTCTACCTCCGGAAACTCCTCTTCCAATACGCCACCAAGTGCGTTGCAGGAAGTAGCCATTTGTTCGGCCAGCTCTCCCTCGTTATAGCGATCAAGCCGAATCCGGTAAATGCGATCCGCATCTTCGTGGAAGCGATCGTAGGAATATTCCTTTGAAACGTACATGAAGATGATTAAACTTGCCGCCATTCCAGCTGTAAGTCCCAGCAGGTTGATAATAGTGAAGAATGGCTTCCTAAACAGACTGCGTAGTGCAGTTTTTATATAATTGCGTAACATAATAATTGTAAATTAGGTACGCTTAAATAGATAGAACCTATTTAGGAAAGTTTAAAAGAACTGCTGAAAAAAGCTGTTAGCCAGGTGTTTAAATATGCTTGTATATATTGTTTTCAGTAGGGTTGATTCGGTTTAATATTTTTGATTTTTTTGAAAAAAACCAGCAGGTTTTTGCCGGGTTAAAAAATAATAGATGCGAAGTTTAGGAATTCATTTTTTTGACCTTAATCGATCCCTCCGATTTTTTTACCTCTTTCTCTGGATGATCAGCAAAATCCTGCAGATCGGCGACAAACTTTTCAATATCCCTGTCATTGAACCCCTTTTCTTTGGCTGCTTCTTCCAGGGTTCCCCAAATGGGTTCTCCACAGGCGATACACTTTATTCCTTCAAACATCAGGTACTGTACGGATTGTGGAACTTCTTCCACTAAATCTTCAATGGTGATATCTTTTGTAATGGTCATAATAGTATGATTTAATGTGACAATTGGTTGATGGTTAACATCCGAGCACGCAAGTTTAATTGCTTGCTCTTAAATGTATTACAAAACTATTCCTGTTTTGTTTTTTTGTAATATACAAATATATGGATAGTTCGATGAATTATCTCAAGATCATTTGATTTTTTATAGATATTAATCATTTATTGGGCTGGAATCTTATTCAGTACAGCCTTTTTGGCCAGGAAACTTTGAGTTATTCCACGGCTGAGCATGAAAGTCATAAATGCCAGCCATAGGCCGTGATTTCCCAGGTAGTGCTGGGCGATAAAATAAACAGGTAGGAAAATGAACAGCGTGGATATAAGCATGGAATTTCGCATTCCGGTTGAAGCGGTTGCTCCAATATAAATCCCGTCCCAGATGAAAGCTGCAAAAGTGAGTACCGGTAACATCCATACCCAAAACATATATTTACTTGCCAGGCGTATAACATCTTGCTCATTGGTAAGTGCTTGCAGAAGTATTTTTCCACCAAAGATATAGAGCAGGGTAAAAGGCAGAGCAATGGCAATAGCCCAATAAAATAAATAGCGAATAACTTTCAATAGTTTCTGCCTGTCGCGGGCTCCGGTATATTTCCCCACCAGTGCTTCCCCTGCGTAGGCAAATCCGTCTACCAGATAGGAGAAGATGGTAAAAAACTGCATCAGCAAGGTGTTAACTGCCAGGAGCATATCCCCATTTGCGGCCGATTTGGCTGTAAAGAAAGAGAGCACAAAAATCAGGCAGATGGTGCGGATAAAAATATCTTTATTGACCGAATAGAAGAGCTTTAGGGCTTTCAATTGAAGGATGGCCTTTCGGTTCCAGTACTTAAAAAGTTTTCCATAGGATGTTTTGAGCAAGGTAAGCCCTAAAATTAAGCCTGAATATTGCGCCATAACTGTTCCCAGGGCTACTCCATCAGATTTCATGCCCACTACTTTAATCAGGAAAATATTGAACCCGATGTTCAATGCATTTACTGTAATTGCTATAAACATGGGAAAGCGCGCATTCTGCATGCCGATAAACCAGCCGGTGAGTCCGTATATTCCTATTGTGGCGGGTGCCGCCCAAATGCGGATGTAGAAATATTCCCTTGCCAGTGCCTCCACCTCTTCACTACCATTGATGATGGTAAAACTGAGCCATCCAATTCCTTTTTGTAGCAATATTAGCAGGAATGCTCCGCTCAACGCCACAAAGAATGCACGACCCAACAGGTTGATGGTTTCATTTAGCTGTCGTTTCCCATAGGCCTGGGCTACAAATCCACTGGTACCCATGCGCAGGAAGCTGAACCCCCAGTAAATGAAATTGAAGATCATGCCTCCCAGGGATATGGCCCCGATGTACAATTCATTTTCCAGGTGACCCACCAGGGCCAAATCGACCAAACCCAGCAATGGAATGGTGATATTGCTGATAATATTGGGAACCGCTATGTTAAGTATGCGCTTGTTCACAGCATGTTTTTAGGCCACGAAGGTAAATATTTTCTGGTCGTG
>CAYVSF010000026.1:0-13712 GCA_964453775.1 uncultured Bacteroidales bacterium | reverse complement strand
AAATCGGAGAAGGGCGCCATAATAGGCATCGTAAGGGCGGCCTTGGCACTGCCCGAAGGAATAATAATATTGATCATGGTCTGTATGGCGTACATCACAGAAATGGAACCCACTTTCCCTACCGATTTCATCGATTGAGAAACCCAGTATAATAAGGTATCAATAATTTTACCTTCCTGCATCACGATGATAATTCCACCGGCCAGTCCCACAACCAGAGCTGCCGAAGAGATGTCTTTTACCCCATCGATAAACATTTTGGTAATTTCGTTGGCCGATTTGTTGTTGGCAATACCTGCCGCCAGTCCCATGGCAAAAAACAGGGTGGCAATCTCCATCACATACCAGTCGTAGCCCATTACGCCCACAATCAGGTAAAGAATGGTGAAGATCAACAGGTTTAGAATGAAAAAGTGCACCGATTTGCGCAACATAAAAAGGCTGCTTAAAATAAATGCACCGGTGAGGATAGGAATGATTGGAAGTACCGTGGAAGAATTGCCCACCGTAAGTTTCGTTTCGGGCAGTAGGAATGAAGCAACAATCATTACGGCACTCAGGACACCAAAAAGCACCCATGCCGTTTTGGGCGTGTGGTAGCGAATGTTGCCCACATCTTCATGTTCCCTGCGGTTCCTCCAGTTGATATTGTCCTCTTCATAAACTGGCGAACGATGCGGGTTTTTACGTATCCGTTTGGCATAGCGTAAAATAAATGTAATTCCAACAATATTGATCACCAGCCAGGCAACCATCCGGTATTCGATGCCGGAAAATAGCGGTATACCCGAAAGTCCCTGCGCAATCCCAATGGTAAACGGGTTCAACAGGGCCCCTGCAAAACCCAGTCCGGCAGCTACAAAACACATGCTTACTCCCACAATGGAATCATATCCCATACTGATAGCCAGCGGGACAAAAATGATGATAAAAGCAATGGTCTCCTCGCTCATGCCAAAGACTGCCCCAAAGATGCTAAACATCAGCATGATTAAGGTAATAATTACATTGTCGATGCCCAGCCATTTGAACAACTTCAAATGCTCCATCTTTCGGGTCTTCTTCAGGAAGGAATAGATGCCCACGTCGATGGCCTTGCTCTCGTTCATGATCCAGAAGGCACCCCCAATCATCAGAATAAAGACAATGATATTGGATTTGTCCACAAAACCCTTAAAGAAAGCCGCAAAGACCTCCCAGCTTTGGGGTTGATTCTCCACGTAATGAAAGGAGTCCTTTACAATAACTTCGCGAGTGGTGCCGTCATCCAGGGTCTTCTCCATGCGGTCGAATTCACCGCCCGGAATAAACCAGGTTAATACGGCAGCAATGACAATAATGAAAAAGACAATAACATAGGTGTGGGGGATTGTGCGTTTACGTTTCATAAGCCTGGCAACTGTTTTTGAATTTATTTAATTATTTTGTTTTATCTACCGATATTTTTTTGCGCTGTAAAAATAGATCTTTCCATTTACTTCAAGAAAATTTTTTATCAGTTGTTCAGGATTTTGTATTTTCGTGCTTTATAATTCTGCCTGCTTCAGGCAATAAAAATATCAGGAATAAAAAAAAGAATAGAATATGGCTTTATTGATAAAAAATATAAAATCCCTTATTAATACAGAGAAAGGAGCATTAAGGGAAAAAGTAGCCGGGAAAGAGATGCAAGATCTGGCAACAATAGAGGATGCATTTCTTCTTATGGATGAAGGAAAGATCATTGATTTTGGAAAGATGAGTGCCTTTGATGAATCAAACTTTGAAGGAGAAATTATTGATGCAACCGGAAAGATGGTTTTTCCCTCGTATTGCGATTCCCATACGCACTTGGTGTATGCAGGTAGCCGGGAAATTGAATACGGCGATAAAATTCGTGGACTATCCTACGAGGAAATTGCGAAACGGGGAGGAGGGATTTTAAATTCTGCCAAACTGCTGCATGAAACCTTTGAGGATGATTTGTACTCCCAGGCAAAGAAGCGAATTGATGAAATTACCATGATGGGCACAGGAGCTGTTGAAATTAAAAGTGGTTATGGATTGACAACGGAGGATGAGTTGAAGATGCTCAGAGTGATCAAAAGACTCAAAGAAACGAGCGATCTGGTTATAAAATCCACATTTCTTGGAGCCCATGCTGTCCCGGCAGAATATAAAGGACGCCAGGATGAGTATGTAGATAAAGTAATAAATGAGATGCTGCCGATGGTGGCCAATGAAGAGCTGGCCGATTATATTGACGTATTTTGCGACAAGGGTTTCTTTACCGTAGAGCAGACTGACCGGATACTGATGGCCGGATTGAAATATGGCTTACGCCCAAAAATCCATGCGAATGAGTTGGACTATTCAGGTGGGATTCAAATAGGGGTTAAATATGATGCCCTGTCTGTGGATCATTTGGAATTTACCGGAGATGCTGAGATTGAGGCCTTGCTGAATTCCGAAACCATGCCGACATTGTTGCCGGGAGCTGCTTTCTTCCTGGGAATGGTTGATCCTCCTGTGCGTAAGATGATAAATGCCGGTTTGCCCATTGCTTTGGCTTCCGATTATAACCCGGGTTCTTCACCCTCAGGGAATATGAAATTTATTATGTCGCTGGGAACCATTAAGTTGAGAATGTTACCCGAAGAGGTGATACATGCTGTTACCCTAAACGGAGCATATGCCATGGGCCTTGAAGAAGAACTTGGGTCTATTGCACCCGGCAAGAGAGCCAATGTCTTCATAACGAAAGAGATTTCCACCTACGATTTTATGCCCTATGCTTATGGGAGCGATTTAGTTGATAAAGTAATATTGAATGGAAAAGTTGTTCGTAAATAGAGATAATAAAAACCTAAATAGTAAAAACCTAAAATTATGACAGGACAAAAACTAATAGAATGTGTTCCCAATTTTAGCGAGGGGAACAACATGGCAATAATAAAGCAAATAACTGATGAGATAGAGCGTATAGAGGGTGTAAGTTTATTGGATGTGGATCCGGGACAGGCAACAAATAGAACTGTAGTTACACTTGTAGGAACCCCTGAGGAAGTTTGCGAAGCTGCTTTCAGAGCGGTAAAGAAAGCCTCTGAATTGATCGATATGAGCAAACACAAAGGAGCGCATCCCCGTTTTGGTGCTACAGATGTATGCCCTTTGGTGCCTGTTTCAAATATCAGCATGGAAGAAACCGTTGAATATGCTCATAAGCTGGCTGAACGAATAGGCAATGAATTAGATATTCCGGTGTATTGCTATGAACATGCAGCAAAAGAAGAGAAGCGGAAGAATTTGGCCAATTGCCGTTCGGGAGAATATGAAGGCTTGAAAGATAAATTGCAGGATCCCAACTGGAAGCCCGATTACGGACCGGCAAAATTTAATGCCGGAGCAGGCGTAACAGCAGTTGGAGCAAGGGATTTTCTCGTAGCGTACAATGTGAATCTAAATACCACATCAACACGCCGTGCGAATGCCGTAGCATTTGATGTGCGTGAAAAAGGACGGGTTAAAAGAGAAGGTGGCAAAGTTACAGGTAAGCCTGTACTTGACGAAAAGGGAGAAAAAGTATGGATTCCTGGCACCCTAAAAGCAGTGAAAGCTATTGGCTGGTTTATCGATGAATATGGAATCGCACAAATCTCGATGAACCTTACAAATATCTCCATTACACCACTGCATGTTGCCTATGATGAGGTGCATAACAAGGCTCTGGAGAGGGGCTTAAGAGTAACAGGCTCTGAATTGGTTGGTCTTGTTCCGCTAAAAGCCATGTTGGATGCGGGAAAATATTTTCTAAAAAAGCAGAAGCGCTCTACGGGAATTCCGGAGAGTGAAATCATTAAGATTGCTGTAAAATCTATGGGATTGGATGATCTGTATGAATTCAAACCCGAAGAAAAAATAATTGAGTACAAGCTTGCTGCTGCAGAAAAAGATAAGAAGAAACTGGTGGAAATGACCGTAGCCGGTTTCTCGGATGAAACTGCATCGGAATCCCCTGCACCCGGTGGAGGTTCGGTTTCCGCTTATATGGGAAGTATGGGAGCTGCTCTTGGCACCATGGTAGCGAATCTTTCTTCACATAAGCGTGGCTGGGATGATCGTTGGGAGGAATTTTCCAACTGGGCAGAAAGAGGAATGGACTGCCAGCGCGAACTCACCAGACTGGTAGATGAAGACACCGATGCCTTTAACAAGATTATGGATGCCTTTGGTTTGCCAAAGAAAACAGATGAAGAGAAAACTGCCCGTAAAAAAGCCATCGAAGGTGCCACGAAGAATGCCATTATGGTGCCCTATAAAGTCATGGAGACAGCTTTTCGTTCCATGGAAGTTTTAAAAGCCATGGCCGAATTTGGAAATCCAAATTCCGTTTCCGATGCAGGCGTTGGAGCGCTTGCAGTAAGGAGTGCAGTGAAAGGTGCCTATCTTAATGTAAAGATCAATGCAGCCGATCTGGACGATCAAATATTTGTGGAAGACATCTTAAAGAAAGGGAAAGAACTGGAAGAAAAAGCCGAAAATGCCGAGCAGGAAATTCTAAGAATTGTGGAAGATAAGCTCTAGAATTTTTCTACTGCATATATATAAGGAATAGGGATGCTGTTTTGGCATTCCTTTTTTTTGTTAATAAATAGTGAAATTTTCGGGTCTGTAGACAGCTATGAATATTTTATTTTTTATATGTGTTTGCATTTCTGTCGATTAGGTTGATAAGAGTGGTCTGGATTGCAGAAATGATATTTGTTATTCTCCGTTTAAACCCCCTAAACCACCTATGTTTTGGTTGGGAATGTTTTTATTCACGAATATTTTTTATATATTGGCACCGTGTGAATTTCATGTTAACCCAAATTTTAACCCTAAAAAGTTTATCTATGAAAAAAATTACACTATTACTCGCATTCTTTGTGTTTGTCGGGATAAATCTCGTGCAGGCGCAAGGTATGAAGATTACGGGAACCGTAACTTCAGCAGAAGACGGTTCACCGATTCCCGGTGTCAACGTGGTAGTTAATGAGAATCCTACCATTGGTACCACAACAAACATTGATGGACAGTATACCATAACTGTACCATCTGATGCAACATCATTAAGGTTTGGTTTTGTAGGAATGAAAGACGTTGTTGAACAAATCAATGGACGTTCAGTAATTGATGTTCTTATGGAACCAGCTGTGCTTGAGATGGATGAGGTTGTCGTGACAGCCCTCGGTATTTCAAGGGAGAAGAAATCACTGGGATATGCTTCCCAGGGTGTAGATCAGGACGAAGTAATGGCTGCCAATGCTGCAAATCCATTATCAGCACTTTCCGGTAAAGTTGCCGGTCTGCAGATTGCAGGACAGAACTTCTCCGGATCAAAAAATATCTTAATCCGTGGTGCAAGTTCATTTAGTCAGAATAACCAACCATTATTCGTAGTTGATGGAGTTCCGATAAGTAACGAGAACTTTAACGATGTAAACACTCAGGTTGGTGGTGGTGGTTATGACTATGGTTCAATGACCAACGACCTGAACTCCTACGACATTGAGAGTGTTGAAGTACTGAAAGGTAGTGCTGCATCTGCTCTTTATGGTAGCCGTGGACAGAACGGTGTGATTATGATAACCACGAAGAAAGGTAAGAAAGGAAAAGAATCCTTTAAAGTTGAAATCAACTCAGGTGTTACCTTCGAACAACTCTCCATCCTTCCTGAATTACAAAGAGAATATGGTGGAGGTTATGGTTTTGATGAGGTGGAACTTGATGGTCAGACTTATCAGGCAGTTCAATATGCTGTTGATGAAAGTTGGGGACCAAAGTACGATGAGAGCCTTAATGTACTTCATTGGTGGGGTGCTGCCGATTATGAACAAGGGATTACCAGTACTCCGGAAACTGCTCCTTGGGTAGCTCCAGGTGCTGATGTTGATGAATTTTATGAAACTGGTATTGCTTATCAAAACTCAGTGAATATTATCAGTACATCTGAGAAGTCAGCCATTCGTTTCGGTTATACAAACGTAAGCATGACAGGTACAGTGCCAAATTCCTCACAGGATAAGCACAACTTTAACCTGAATGGTTCTACATCATTATTTGAAGACTTTATTGAAGTAAATACTGTGATCAACTATGTGAATACTTATACAAAAGGTCGTCCACAATTTGGTTATGGTGACAATTCACAGTCACAGAAGTTCTTCCAGTGGGGACAGCGTCAGTTAGATTTTGATAAACTTTCTGATTACATGAACCCCGACGGAACTATGAGAACATGGAACCGCGTTTCTGCAACCGATGGAACACCTGTATATTCAGATAACCCTTATTGGACTGCTTATCGAAACTACCAGGATGATGACAGAAATAGAATCTTTGGTAAGACTGGTGTTAAGTTTAATTTAACAGATTACTTAACTGCAAGCGGAACTATCTATTTAGATACCTATACATTCAATCAAAGAGAGAGAATGTCTATTGGTTCTCAAGCGCAATCTTTCTATAACCAAATTAATCGTCAGGCAACTGAAACGAATATAGAAGGAAAACTGACTTTCAATAAAAATATCAATGATTTTAGTGTCCTTGCCATGTTAGGTGTGAATGGTAGAAATAATGATTATTCACGTTTCGAAGGTTCTACCGATGGTGGTTTGGTTGTAGATGAATTATACAACTTAAACAACTCGGTTGGGCAACCTACACTTGACCAATATGAAAGAGAAAAGCAGGTAAACTCCTGGTTTGGTTCGGCAAGTATTGGATTTAGAAATATGGCCTATTTGGATGGAACTTACAGAAAAGATTATGATAGTTCTTTGCCTGATGGCGCAAATTCATATGGTTATTTCTCGCTTTCTGCCAGCATTATTTTATCTGAATTTATCGAGCTGGATTTGATAGATAATCTAAAAGTACGTGCCAACTATGGTGAAACTGGTAACGGGACAGACCCCTACCAGGTATATAACACCTGGATTTTTGGTAGTTCATTTAATGGAAGCCCGCAATTTACGAATTCAGTTCGTTTAAGAAACCAAAACCTGAAGCCTGAGATTACAACAGAGACCGAGTTTGGTTTAGAAGGTGTTTTCTTTAATAATCGTTTAGGTTTTGACTTTAGTTATTATAACAGAGATACTGAAAACCAAATTGTACCAGTTGAAGTATCAGGTGCTGGTGGTTATACCGAGCGTATTATCAATGCTGGTAAAATTAATAACACCGGTATTGAATTGTTGCTTTATGGTACCCCGGTTCAAATGAACGATTTTACTTGGAATATCAGTGTGAACTACGCAAAGAACACCAACAAAGTAATGAATCTTCCTGAAGGACTGGATAAGATTCAGTTAGCAAGAGCTCCATTTGGTGGTGCTTATATTAACGCTGTTGAAGGCGCTACTTTCCAGGAAGTATATGCGTATGATTTCCTTGAAGATGAAAATGGGAATAAAATCATCGATCCTGCTACAGGATTTTATGCTACCGATGGCAGCCTTAAATCAGTAGGTACTGTATTGCCTGATTATACAGCAGGTATTCGCAATAGTTTCCGTTACAAAGGATTCGATTTTAGTGCCTTGATTGATATCTCACAAGGTGGAGTTTATTATTCACTTACAAATATGTGGGGTACGTATTCAGGTATGATGGAAAATACGACTCAACCAACAAGTGACGGCAATACAATCCGTGAAGACGGAATGGTACTTGATGGAGTATTGGGAGAATATAATACAGATGATGAACTCGTATCTTCTGGTGTAGATAATCATATGCACCTTTCAGCCTATGACTATGCAGCTTACCATTATCATGGTTTTGGAACGCCTAGTGCAACAAGTGTTTTTGATGCTTCATATATTAAGTTACGTGAAGTAACCCTAGGATATACATTCCCAAAACTTATTGATCAGGTGCAGTCACTGAAACTTTCTCTTTATGGCCGCAATCTTGCTGTTTGGGGCTTAGACAATAAAGGAATTGATCCTGAAACTGTTGTTGGTGGCTCAGGTAACATTCAAGGTTTGGAAGGTGGTATTATACCAGCTACTTTATCTTATGGTCTCAACCTGAAAGTTATTTTTTAAATAATTAAATAAGATTATTCATATGAAGACATTAAAATATATAACATTAGTATTGGCAGGACTACTCTTATTTTCCTGCGAGGTAGACTACTATAGTGATCCCAATCAACCAGAAGTAGCGCCTACATACGGTATTATGAACCGTGTGCAAAAACGTATCATTGATGATACCAGAGACGAATGGTTTTCTGGTCGCCAATCTTTACTTTGGGTGCAGTATTGGAACCAGGTTAACTACACCGAAGAAGACCGTTTCCAATATCGCGAAACTGTTAACCAGGGTGCATGGGATGATTTATACAAAAATGCACAAGACCTGATTGACCTTATTAACTTAAATACGGACGAGGCAACAAAAGGGGACATGGCCAAATATGGACCCAATGTAAACCAAATTGCTGCTGCCCGAATTATGTTGGTTTATGTATACCAGCGAGCAGTTGAACTTTGGGGAGACGTTCCTTATTGGTCTTATGAAAGCGAAAACCCTGATTTTCAGGCAAATAGCTTGAAAACAGATGGAATTGATCAACCCGTTTATGCTTCTCAGGAAGATATCTACATTGATATGCTAGAAAGCCTGGATGAAGCACAAGCTGCTATTGATGTTGACAAAAAAATGATTGATGGAGATAATCTATTTGCTGGCGACGCTGCACAATGGAAAAAGTTTGCAAACTCTTTACGTTTAAGAATTGCAAATCGTGTAAAAGGTGTTTACAGTGGAGCTTCTGCCCATATTACCGGGGCAATATCAGCAGGTGTTATGGAAAGCAATGCTGATAATGCAGGACTTACCTATGAGTCGAGTGCATTGAATGGAGCACCGATGTATCGTGCCTTTGTTGTAAGTGCTCGTAAAGACTTTGCTCCTTCGGCAAGTTTTGTTGATTTACTCAAAGGTGAGCGCGGACCATTTGGAGTGGTTGACCCTCGTCTTGATATTTACGTTGCAGATAACGAAAATGGTGATAAAGTAGGGATTCCGCTTACAGGTAATAACGAAGAAGTGAAAGCTTTCTTATTTGAATCTATGCCAGGGGACGCAGTTCTTGCCCCAAATTATACAGAAATGTATATGGAATATTCCGAAGTTTGCTTCATTATGAGTGAACATAACGGATGGGATCAAGATTGGTATGAAGCAGGTGTTAGTGCCTCAATGGAAAAATGGGGCGTTGCCGAAGCTGATATAGCTGATTATATTGATGCTTTACCTGCTGCTTCGGAAGAAACTGTTATGATGCAGAAGTATATAGCACTCTATATGCAACCAATGGAAGCCTGGAGCGAATATCGCAGAACAGGATATCCAAATACATTAGTAAAACCAAATACTCCTTATGATTATACTTATCCAACACCAAAAGGTGAAGTTACCGGAACATTTGAATTTAAGCCAATCGGTGGTTTAACCGATCTTCCAACAAGGAATAAGTATTTATTAAACGAATATAGTATCAACGCTGCAAATGTAGAAGCTGCTGCAACTGCAATTGGCGGTGATGAACAAACTACACCACTATGGTGGATGGAGTAATTGAATAATATTTAAAAAAAATAAGAACTATGAGAAAAATATTATTAAATATAGCGATTTTGGCCTTGATTTTTGCTGTAGGGTGTACAGAGGATGAAGAAAAGTACCCCTTTCAGGAATCGGCTGGGCTGCACGTTTCATCAGATGGTATGACAGAACTTGATGGCAGTGTAACCCTTAGTTTATCCGCAACAAACTTAAAAACGACAGAAGTAGCCATCACGCTTGACGGAGCTGATGTGACAACTGTCCCTCTTACAGAAGGAGCGGGTTCTGTAACGCTCACCAGAGCGCAGTTAGGTTTAGAAGAAGGTGTTGAGGGAGATGGTGTTACACTTACACTAACTTCGAACATCGAATCAAAACCTTTTCAGTATTATTCTGTAGAAATTGGAAATCCTTGGAGCTTTACGCCTCCGGCTAAGACCATTTATGAGGATGCTACGGCAGCTCAATATTTCTATTATGAAGTAGAAACCGTAACTGATGATATTAGTGATATCACTGTTACCCGTGCTATTAATGATGGAGATCCTGTAGAACTGGGAGGTACATTTGCAGAAACAGATTCTATTCCTGTTATTGGAACAGATTACAATCCTTTAGACACAGTAAAAATTAGTATTGTGGCTACCAGTGGTGACCAAACATCAATGGTAAAAGGATCTGTTGTAATTATGCCGAATAATTTTGTTAATTCTGGCAGTTTTGCATTAGATCATACTACAAATAGCGGTTACGAATTGGTTGCCGGCGAAACTGTAGTAGACACCTTTGACATTGCCCTCTTCTGGGAAAAAGAAGTGTTAGATAGCACAAATCTTGATACTATTGGGTTTGTTGGTAACCAGGGAACACAATTTGTTAAAGTAGACACAGCTGCAGATGCACATCTGGATTTTTATAAAGAAGGTAATGTGGTAGATACAAAAGCTGCTTTCGCTGATGGTACACCCATGGATACCGTAACCTATGTTACAAAAGGTGAAGTTTACATCTACAAAGCAACCAGAGGAACAGGTGATGATAAAAAAGATTATTACGGCCTCTTGCAGATTGATGAATTTGTAACATCAAGTGCTGGAATTAAAGATGGCATTGAATTCGTTTACAAGTATAATTAAGAGCAGCTTAATTAAACCAATATGAAAAAGGGGAGGTTTTTTACCTCCTCTTTTTTTGATTTAATTGGGTGATGGTTTATTATTTTATTTCAATATTTGTATATTTACACGATGTTAATTTTCGTTTAAATGTTAGTATGAGAATTTTGGGGTTAATTCATCCTATAAACAAGAAGACAGGCTGTTTATTTCACAATTACTTTAGTTGTTAAACTTTAAATACGAATTTTCGTATAGCGTATTGCTATGTCATGTATTAGACCCAAAAAAGAATTGTGTAGAAAGATGTTAAACCTAAGCTGTTAGAAATGAAAGAGGCATATATTTTTTTAATGATTTTCTGTTTGGCTACTTTCGTTGGAAATGCCCAGACAGTTAACCTAAATCCGGATAAGGATGGAGAACCCTGGATTGCTGGAGGAGTACCCATTGAAGAGTTTAACCGGGAACTTGCAAAACAGGTAGAATTGAAGATAAACAAGCGGAGAGTATCTTTACCATATATGGTGGATAACTCTACATCAATTTATTTTCGACCAATTTTCAATCAGGCAGATGGGAGTTGCGCCCAGGCTAGTGGAATTGGTTATCATTACACCTATGAAGTAAATCGTTTACGAGGGTTGCCTTCGGACAATCCAGAAAATCAATATCCAAGTCATTTCACGTATAATTTTTTAAATGATGGTAGTGGAGAAAACGGAAGCTGGTATTACGAAGGCTGGGATATTGTGAAAGAAATGGGGGTACCCTCTGTAGCTGATTATGGAGGAATGTCAACTGGTGGTGCTACCCGGTGGTTAAGCGGATATGATGCCTATTATAGTGCCATGGGGAATCGTTTAGTTGATTATCATTCAATAGACATAAGAGATGAGTCGGGCCTGGAAACCCTCAAAAATTATTTATTTGATCACGGGAATAACGAAAAGCCCGGAGGTTTGGCTAATTTTTCGGTGTACACGGATGGAAAGGAATTTGGTATAATTCCTCCAGGCACCGAAGAGGGAGGAAAGCAAATTATTACTAAGTGGGGAACTGATGGAGGACACGCCTTAACTATTGTAGGTTACAATGATAGTGTAAAGTACGATTTTAATGGCGACGGAAAATACACCAATGACGTTGATATTAATGGCGACCTTATTGTCAATATGAAAGATTGGGAAGTTGGAGCCGTTAAGTTTGCAAATTCATGGGGAACGTCTTGGGGTGATGATGGTTTTTGTTATTTGCCCTATCGCTTATTAGCTTTAAATGAAGGAAGCGGCGGTATTTCTTCCGATTACGTTTTTACAATTGAAGCAAAAAAGCAGAACACACCAACCCTCGGCATTGAACTAGAACTTAATTATACCTCGAGAAAAAATTTAAAAATCTACGTTGGATTGATGAATTCTATTTCTTCACCCACAGCTGATAAAGAATTGGAATTTTTGGCTTTTACGAATAAAGGAGGAGATTTTTATATGCAGGGAGGCCGAACAAAGGACGAGAATAAACATATTAGTATCGGTTTAGATATAAGCCCCTTGAAGAGTGCTTTTACATCAGGGAGTAAAATTGTTATTTATGTTAATGAGTCAGATGGTGCAGATGAACATCAAGGTGTAATAGAACAATGCCTTGTTCATGATTATGAATCTGGTACAGACTATACCGCTACCCCAAGTAATTATCCTATTTATGGCGCTCGAAATGTTGTAGTCATAAATGGTTCAGACAATTTAATACCAGCTATTCTTAATGAAGAACTTCCGAAAGGTGTAGCAGGAGAAAATTATGAGCTATTATTTACTGCAGAAGGCGGAACGCCACCCTATACCTGGAGGATTGATAATGCATATCAAAAAAATCCACCAGGCATGGCAATTGATGCGGATGGCTATTTTTCCGGAGTTCCGATTGATACATCAGGCCATAAGTGGAATCTTCGTTTTGAAGTGAAGGATGCAAACTATATTCGAAGTGGGAAAGTATTGCAATTTGAACTGGAAGGAGATTACACCTCAATTGCATCACAAAATATTAACAGCACGCAACCATATCCTAATCCCTTTCATCATAAAGTAAGAATGGACATCCATCTAGAGAAAGAACAAGCTGTTTCAGCATATATTGTTGATTTGTCCGGAAATATAAAACAGATGCTCTTGAATAAGAGACTTTTAAAAGGTACACATCAAATAGAGTGGACCCCTGAAACCAGGAAGCCAGGGCTGTATATTCTACATATTCGCGTTGGTAAGCAATTAAAATCTTATCCCATTTTATATATTAACTAATTCTATGGATTTGAATATGTTATATTTTTTATATATTTACTAAATAATTTGTTAATTAAATTGAAAAATGCCCATGAAACACACTTACACCTTGAAATTTTTAATCCTATTTAAAATGTGACAAGAAAGAAAAAAATGCTGCTTGTGCAGTATTTATTGTGTTTTTTGACATTCATTTTTTTATAAGTAATATTTTTTTGCTTAATTTGAGTCAGGAAACCATTTTTAGTAACCATAAACCTAAAATTTTAATCTATGAAGAAACTATCAATCTTAATTGCATTCCTAGTGTTTGTAGGGATGGCCGTACAGGCACAGGTGCAAATTAGTGGTACAGTTACCGGGAAGGCAGATGGATTGCCAATTCCTGGAGTATCTGTCGTTGTTAAAGGACAAGAAACAATTGGTACCTCAACGAATATTGACGGACAATATACGTTGACTGTGCCCAATGATGCTGAGATTCTGGTTTACTCTTTTGTTGGTATGCGTGAAGTAGAAGAGCCAATTAATGGCCGTACTACTATCGACATTGCCATGGAAGAGGCATTTACAGAACTCGACGAGGTAGTAGTAGTGGCTTACGGCGTACAGCGTAAGGAAGCCAAGACTGGTGCCGTTGGAGTTGTTAAAAACGAAGACTTGAAGACAGAAGCTGCTGATAACCCTGCAAAGATGTTGCAAG